>CAXTUO010000240.1:0-1934 GCA_964247175.1 uncultured Acetobacteraceae bacterium
TCCATCGTCACGAGCGGCAGCGGGGTCGAGTTGCCGTATCCCGGCATGTCCCAGGCCATCGCCCGGAACTCCGCGCCGAAGTGGTCGAGCTGCCCGCGGAAAGAGCGCGCCGCCCCGCCGATCCCGTGCAGGAACAGCAGCGGGGGCGCTTCCGGACGCCCGGCTTCAAGAAAGCTGATCCCGCCGGGCGAGACGACCTGCTCGTATTCCTGCTGGCTCTGCTGACGGGCGGCCTGGGGCACGCTTGCTTGGTGTTGCACGGCCATGCGGTCGCTCCTGGCGGACGGTTGCGCCAGCATGAACGCGATTGCCCGGCCGTGGGTCAATGCGCAAGGCCTTTGCGCCGCCATGACATTTCCTTACGGCATTCGAATGAAACGGCATGGCGCGCGATCTTCGATATGGTAAATCGCGCGGTGGGATAGACACCAGAAAAGGGGTCGGGCATGGCGAAGCATCTCGGGTCAACGCTATCGTTGGGGCGGAACCGCGCCTACCTGGGGCCGAGTGCGGCCGGGCCGGCCTTGCCATGGCTTGCAGATGCACCGCGCTGGGCGGCCCGCGCCGGTTGCGGGATGCTCCTGCTGGCCGCGCTGCCCGTGATGGTGCCGGCGGCAGCGGCCGTCCTCGCGACCTCGGCCGGCCCGACGTTCACCCGGTCGGGCCGCATCGGACCGGACGGGCGGATCGTGTTCCTGCGGCAGTTCCGCACGACGTACCGCCACGAGATCGGGCATGGGGCGCCGAGCCGCACCCGCCGCACGACACCGGTTGGCTGGGTGCTGCGGCGGTCAGGGATCGCCCGGCTGCCGATGCTCCTGGACGTGTGGGACGGCAAGATCGGGCTGGCCGCAGCACTCCGCGCCTGACGCGCGCAGAAGGGCATCACGTGAGGTGGGGCAAGACGTGCGTGGTGGCCGTCATTGGCGCTGCTGTGATTGGAAACGTAACGCCCAGTGTCAGGGCTCAGTCGGCAAGCAGGCCCCAGCGCGTGTTTGCCTGCTCATTGGGCAAGAAGTCTGTTTCCGTAACCGCAGTGGGTGATCAACTGACCTATGAATTCGGCACGCCTATCCGCACGGAGCTATCAATCATTGGGAGTGCCGGTCAAGGGAACGTCTTTTATCGTGTTGCACGCTATGCGAGCATGGAATACCAGCTTCGTTTCGTAAACGGCCAATATAGCTATATCGTTTACAGCATGGGTGCCAATAGAACGACAGGCTCTGCGTCGGTGTCTGGACTGACCGTGATGGAAGGCACCAAGACGATACGGGACATGGCGTGCAAGCACTATACAGAGTTCAGCGCCGCTTTTGAAACTTGGTCCCTTCCTGAAGACACTGAAGAACATTCAGCAATGTAGCCATGTGCCTTCAAGGGAGGTGAAACCTTTCAGGTCCTGGCATTCATTCGCATTTCGACCAGCCGCAGTGCCGGCAGCTCAGGCACCCGGATTCCCGCACGAGGCCGGGCTGGCTGCATTTCGGGCAGAGCGCGCCCAGGGGGCGGCCGGCGGCGGGGTCAAGCGGCGCATCCGGGAGCGCGTCCGTCGTTGAGGCCGGCAGGAAGCCGGTCTCGGCCATGTGCCGCTCCAGGATGCCGCCGATGGCCGCGATCAGCGACGGCACGTAGCGCCCGTTCTGCCATTGCCCGCCGCGCGGGTCGAACACCGCCTTCAGCTCGTCGGCCACGAACGCCACGTCGCCGCCCCGGCGGAACACGGCGCTGATCATCCGGGTCAGCGCGACCACCCAGGCGTAGTGGTCCATGTTCTTGGAATTGATGAAGATCTCAAACGGCCGGCGGTGCCCGTCCTGCAGGGTGTCGTTGATCGTCACGTATAGCGCGTGCTCGCTGTCGGCCCAGCGCAGCTTGTAGGTGGCGCCGGTCAGCTTCTCCTCCCGGTGCAGCGGCTCCGGCGACATGCCTTG
>CAXTUO010000240.1:2034-6090 GCA_964247175.1 uncultured Acetobacteraceae bacterium
GCTGCCGTCCGGGTTCTTCACCCGGCGCGTGTAGGCCAGCGCGAAGATCGGCTCGATCCCGCTCGACACGTTGTCCGCCCAGAGCGAGATGGTGCCGGTGGGCGCGATGGAGGTCAGCAACGCGTTGCGTATGCCGTGCTCGGCGATGGCCGCCCGCACGTCGGCATCCAGCCCCCGCACGGTTTCCCCGGCCAGGTAGGCGTCCCGGTCATACAGCGGGAACGCCCCCTTCTCCGCCGCCAGCGCCGCCGAGGCGAGGTACGCCGCCCGGTTGATCCGCGCGGTCCAGCGGTCCGCAAGCGCCACCGCCTCGTCCGAGCCGTAGGTCGCCCGGCACATGATGAGCGCATCCGCGAGGCCTGTGACGCCCAGGCCGATCCGCCGCTTGGCATGGGCCTCCTGACGCTGCGCTTCGAGCGGGAAGCCGGACACGTCCACCGTGTTGTCCAGCATCCGCACCGCGGTCGCCACCAGCTCGTCCAGTGCCGCCTCGTCCAGCCGCGCCGCCGGGGTGAAGGGGTCGAGCACCAGGCGGCTCAGGTTCACCGACCCCAGGAGGCAGGCGCCGTATGGCGGCAGCGGCTGCTCCGAGCACGGGTTGGTGGAATGGATCGTCTCGCAATAGGCCAGGTTGTTGCGGGCGTTGATACGGTCGATGAACAGCACGCCGGGCTCGGCGTAGGCGAAGGTCGCCTGCATGATGCGGTCCCACAGCGCCCGCGCCCTGACCGTGCGGAACACCCGCCCGCCGAAGGCCAGGTCCCAGTCCAGGTCGGCCTCCACCGCCGCCATGAAGGCGTCGGTGATCAAGACCGACAGGTTGAAGCTGCGCAGCCGGCCCGGCTCGCGCTTCGCGTCGATGAACGCCTCGATGTCCGGGTGGTCGCAGCGCAGCGTCGCCATCATGGCGCCGCGGCGGGAGCCGGCCGACATGATGGTGCGGCACATCGCGTCCCACACGTCCATGAACGACAGCGGCCCCGAAGCGTCGGCCCCCACCCCGCGCACCAAGGCGCCCTTGGGCCGCAGCGAGGAGAAATCGTAGCCGATGCCGCCGCCCTGCTGCATGGTCAGCGCCGCTTCGCGCAGGTTGGCGAAGATGTCGCCAAGGTCGTCCTCGATCCCGCCCATGACGAAGCAGTTGAACAGCGTGACCCGGCGCCCGCTGCCGGCGCCGGCGATGATCCGGCCGGCGGGGATGAAGCGGAAATCCGCCATCGCCGCCAGGAAACGCGCTTCCCACAGCGCCGGGTCGGCCTCCGGCTGCGCGAGCGCGTTCGCCACCCGGCGCCAGGTGTCCGCGATCTCCCGGTCCACCGGCGTGCCGTCCGCTTGCCGCAGCCGGTACTTCTGTTCCCAGATGAACGTCGCGATGGGCGCGAGCGTGTCCGGCGCCACGGGCAGGCTCGCGGCGGACGGGTGGTCAAGGGCGGGCATGGTCGGACTCCATGGCTAGGACGGCAGACTGGGGCGACCCCTCATGCGGCAGGCGGCGGCGCGAAGTCCAGGCCTAGCGTTCCGCGCCCGCCGTTTCCAGATGAGGGGTCCCGCTGCCGTCCGGAGAAACCCATGCGCCACAGTGTCTTGCTGCTCGCCCTCGTTCTATGCTGCGCGGCGGGCGATGCGTCGATGGATCGGCCCGGGGACCGCCACCGCATCGACTCGGCCACGCTGCCGAAGCCGTTCGAAACGCGCTCCGCCGCGCGTTCGCCGGGCATCGTGCCGTGGCCGCCCGGCGCCGCGCCGCGCGTCCCGCCGGGCTTCGAGGCGACGCTGCTGCTGGCCGGATTGGAAGGGCCGCGCACCCTGCGCACCGCGCCGAACGGCGACGTGTTCCTGGCGGAAACCGGCGGCGGCAAGGTGCGCGTGCTGCGCGGCAAGGAGGCGCCGGTGTTCGCGGACGACCTTTCGTCGCCGTTCGGCATCGCCTTCTGGCCCCCCGGCCCCGCCCCGCGCTTCGTTTACGTGGCGGAAACCGAGCGCGTCGTGCGCTACCCCTACACGCCGGGCGCTCTGCGCGCCGCGGGTCCCGCGCAGGTGGTGGTGGACGGCATCCCGTCCGGCGGGCACTCGACGCGCGACGTGGCGTTCAGCCCGGACGGGCGCCGCATGTTCGTCTCCGTCGGCTCGGCCTCCAACGTGTCCGACCAGGGCGAGGAAGGCCGGGCGGAGGTGCGGGAGTACGACCCGGAAGGCCATGGCGGCCACCCCTTCGCGACGGGCATCCGCAACTGCGTGGGCTTGGCGATGCAGGGGGACGGCACGCTGTGGTGCGCGGTGAACGAGCGCGACGGCCTGGGTGACGACCTACCGCCCGACTACGTGACGCGGGTGCAGCCGGCGGCGTTCTACGGATGGCCCTGGTTCTACATCGGCGGCCACCCGGACCCGCGCCATGCCGGGAAGCACCCCGAGCTGGCCAACCGCGTCGCGGTGCCCGATGTGCTGATCCAGCCGCATTCCGCGCCGCTGAGCCTGACCATCTACCCGGCGGACGGCGCCTGGGCCGAGTACCGGGGCGACCTGTTCGTGGCGCTGCACGGCTCATGGAACCGGTCCGCCGTGACGGGCTACAAGGTGGTGCGCGTGCGGATGCGGGACGGCAAGCCGACCGGCGAGTACGAGGACTTCGCCACCGGGTTCGTGTCCAGGGAGAACAAGGCCTGGGGCCGCCCGGTGGGCGTCACGGTGGCCCCGGACGGCTCGCTGCTGGTCAGCGAGGACGCCAACGGCACCGTTTGGCGCATCGCCCGCGCGCCGCTTTGACGCCGCCGGCGCCGCGGCGGCGTCAGCCCTTCACCTTCCCCGCCACCTCACCGGCATGAAGGCTGGCTTCAACCTCCTCGTCCGGGTGCCGGGGCCTTTCGGCCTTCGCCTGCTGGGCTTGAGCCATCTCGGACGCCCATGCCTTGTCCTGCTGCGGCACGTTCTGGACGCTTCGGCCCTCCGCGACGACCGGGGTGCCGGACTGGAAGTCCAGCAGCACCTCGGAAGCGTAGATCAGCCGCTGGGCCGGGGTCGCCGTGGGGTACGCATGGATGGGGGCACCGATGGAGTCGTTGGACATGAGGCATCCTTGTCATGAGGGCGCGGAAACGAGCCGCTCCCCCGACATGGGCCGGCCAGCCAGGACCGCCATCCGCCGTCGGCATCACCGTGCCGAGTTCTTGCCGTTCGTCAAATCCTTGATGACCCGATCGGCCAACGCGAGGTCGTGATCGTCGGCCGGGGCGAACGGGCTGAACAGGATCTTGATCTTGTTGACGCTGGACCTCTTGAACCTGGATTGCTCTTCGGCTTGCAGCCGGGTGGTGCGGATCAGCCGTGCGATCCTTTCGCGCTGCGTCAGTGACTTCGGAGGGGTCATCGGGATGTCTCTGCTTAAGGAAGCCTGCTGCCAACCGTCATGTGCTCAGGTTTATCCATGGTCGTAAGCCGCCCTTGCGGCGCGGCCAGGAGCCGCCAAGGTTGCCCATGCCGCTTCTGGATCGCCATCTCGTGGCACGTCCCGCGTTAACCGGACCCATGCCAGCGCCCGTTCAATTTAAGACCTTGACCCCGTCCCATGCAAATCGGCGCGGATCAGGTCGGGCAGTTCCCCCCTCGCTCAGCGCGCCCTCCCCGGTCCCGGACAATGCCCGGGCCTCCTCCGTCAACGCCCCGCCGTCAACGCAGGGAGAACGTCACCGGAACCGTCAAGGTGAGCGTGCCGCCCGGCAACTCGGACGGCATCGGGGGCAGCGGATCGGCCCGGCGGACCATCGCCACCGCTTCCTCGTCCAGGGATGGCGAGCCGGAACTGCGGACGAGCTTCGCGGACAGCACGTGCCCGCTCCGGTCGATGATGAAGCTCACGGCGGCGGTGCCTTGCTCGCCGCGCACCTGCGCCGTGTCCGGGTAGCGTTTCGCGCGCTGCAGCCGGCCGAGCAGCTCGCTCCGCCATCCCGGCACCGCGCTGGAAGCCGGCGCCGCGGACACGGACGGAGACGGCGCGGGCGCCGGGACAGCGCTCGGGGCCGGCGCTTGCGGAGCGGGCGGGGGCGGACTGGCTTGCGC
>CAXTUO010000241.1:0-6088 GCA_964247175.1 uncultured Acetobacteraceae bacterium
CGCACCCGTGCAGGGTGGCGCCGGTTTCGGCGGCCAGGGCCGCCAGCTTGTCGGTGCGCCGCGCCGCGAGCGCCACCTGGTGCCCGGCCCGCGCCAGGCCGCGGGCGAAGCTCGCCGACAAGCCCGGCCCGGCGCCGACGATCAAGGCGGCCGTCACGCGGAGAACCGCAGCACGGCGTCGCCTGCGTGGTCAAAGGCGATCCGCACCTCCGCGCCGGGCGGCACGAAGTCCTTGCCCGTCCACGATCCCGTCGTCACGACCTGCCCGGCCCGCAGCCCGCCCGCCCAGCGCGAGCCATGGTTCGCGAGCCACAACAGCAGCCGCAGCATGTCGCCGCCGGGGTTGCCGGTGCGCCGCTTCATCTCCTGGCCGTTCACCAGCAGCGCGACCTGCTCGGCCTCCAAGTTGATCGACTGCCATCCGGCGATGGCGGGACCGACGACCAGGCCGAAATGCGCCAGGCTGTCGGCCAGCGCCGAAAGCGGGTCCACCTGGTCCGGATCGACGTAGCGGCTTTGCAGCACCTCGATGGCCGGGTGGGCGGAGGCGATGGCACCCATGATGTCGTCCGGGCCATAGGCGGCATCGCGCGGCGGCAGGTCATGGGACAGCTTCACCGCAATCTCCGCCTCCACGCCCCCGTCGGTGCAGTGCTCGGTCGAGACATGGCCCGGGCTGTCCTGTATGCCGGCGGCCGGCAGCGGCGCGCAGGTGAAGGGGCCTGTCGGGTTGGGCGAGCCGACCTTCCATCCGCCGATCCCGCCCAGCTCCGCCATGATGGCGCGCTGGACCAGGTAGGCCTGCTCCTCCGTCCTGGGGCGCATCGCCTCCGGCAGGCTGTGCAGCTTCTGCGTGGGGTCGCGGCGCGCGC
Organism: uncultured Acetobacteraceae bacterium; assembly: GCA_964247175.1. Lineage (GTDB taxonomy): Bacteria > Pseudomonadota > Alphaproteobacteria > Acetobacterales > Acetobacteraceae > CAHJXG01. The sequence goes on from CAXTUO010000241.1 coordinate 873, forward strand.
TCAGCAGCAGGCGGGCCGCGTCGTGGTGGCGATCCATCTCATTGTGTCTCCAAGCATGGGGTCTCCAGGAGGGCAGGGTGCATCGGTCGTCCCAGCATCAAGGCGTCTTGACCTTCGCACCGCGCCCATGCCTTGTCCATTTGCGGAAGGAGACCCGGCATGGAGGAAAGCGTGTTCAAACTTCGGCATACCGGCCACGCGCGCAGGACAGCCGCGTCCCGCAGCCGCCCTTGATGCAGCAATCCCTCCAAATCGTCCGCGACTGGCGCGGCCTGCCGGATGCGCTGCGCGGCGCCGCGGTCGCGCTGGGCAACTTCGACGGCGTGCATGGGGGCCACGCCCACGTGCTGCGCGCCCTCCACGGCGCACGGCCCGGCAAGACCCTCGCCGTCTTGACCTTCGAGCCGCACCCGCGCGAGCTGTTCCGCCCCGACGACCCGGCCTTCCGCCTGACGCTCTCGGCCGAGCGCGCGGCGGCGCTGGCGCTGCTCGGCGTGCAGACTGTTTACGAGATGCCGTTCGACCGCGAGTTCTCCTGGCTGAGCGCGGAAGCGTTCGTGGACGAGGTGCTGCACGAAGGCCTGGGCGCGGCCCACCTGGCCTGCGGCCCGGACTTCGCGTTCGGCCACCGGCGCGGCGGCGACATCGCCTTTTTGTCCGTGCGGGCGGAGGCGTTGGGCATCGGCCTGACCGTCGTGCCGCCGCTGGCCGACGCGCAGGGGCCGATCAGCTCGACGCGCATCCGCCGCCTGCTGCAGGACGGCTATCCCGAGCGCGCCGCGGCGGAGCTGGGCCGGCCCTGGGCGGTGCGCGGCATCGTCACCCATGGGGAGAAGCGCGGGCGCACCATCGGCTTCCCCACGGCCAACGTGCCGCTGGGCCGCCATCTTGAGCCGGCGCGCGGCGTGTATGCCGTGGCGGTGCGTTTGCCGGACGGCGCGGCTGTGCCCGGCGTCGCCAACATCGGCCGCCGCCCCACGGTGAACGAGGGCACGGAAAGCCGGCTGGAGGTGCACCTGTTCGACTGGGGCGGCGACCTGTACGGCCAGGAGATCACGGTGGCGCTGCACAGCTTCCTGCGCGCCGAGCGCAAGTTCGACTCATTCGACGACCTGCGCGCGCAGATTGTTACGGACGCGGACCAGGCCCGCGTGCTACTCGCAGAGCTTGACCCGGCGGGGCCGCGCTCCGCATAACCCGTTCACGGTCCGTCCCCGCACGAGCACGTCCCCACACGTGCATGCCGGGGCCGGCCTGAGCGCCGGGACCATCGCCGCGCAACCGCAACCTGGACCCAACCCGATGCCAGATACCAACAGCCCGCCCGACTACCGCTCCACCGTGTTCCTGCCCGCCACGCCGTTCCCCATGCGCGGCGACCTGCCGAAGCGGGAGCCGGACCTGCTCGCGCGTTGGAACCGCATCGGCCTGTGGGACCGCACGAAGGCGGCGATGGCGGGCCGCCCGGCCTTTGTGCTGCATGACGGCCCCATCTACTCCAACGGCCACCTGCACATCGGCCACGCGCTGAACCGCATCCTCAAGGATGTGGTGATGCGGGCGCACCGCATGGCCGGGGAGGACGTGGACTACATCCCCGGCTGGGACACCCACGGCCTGCCCATCGAGTGGAAGGTCGAGGAAGAGTACCGCAAGTCCGGGCGCGACAAGGACGCGGTGCCGGTGCTGGACTTCCGCGACGAGTGCCGGCGCTACTCCGCGCATTGGCTGGCGGTGCAGACGGAGGAGTTCCAGCGGCTGGGCGTGGTCGGCGACTGGGCCGGGCGGTATGCCACGATGGATTTCGGGTCGGAGGCGGCGATTGCCGGGGAGATCTGCAAGTTCCTGCTGAACGGCGCGCTGTACCGCGGCCTGCGCCCGGTGATGTGGAGCCCAGTCGAGAAGACAGCGCTCGCCGAAGCGGAGATCGAGTATCACGACCGCACCAGCGACACGGTGTTCGCGCGCTTCCCGGTCCTGGGCACGGGGCCGCTGGCCGGCGCCTCCGTGGTGATCTGGACCACGACCGTCTGGACCCTGCCGGGCAACCGCGCCTTGGCCTACGGGCCGGAGATCGACTACGCGCTGGTGCACGTGGACAGCTTGGCCGAGGGGTCGCTGGCCTACCCCGGCGAGCGGCTGCTGGTCGCGCTCGCCTTGCTGCCGCAGGTTTGCGCCGCGGCGGGGATCGCGACGCATCACGTGGCGCACGTCTATAAAGGAGTGGAGTTGGCCGGGCTGGTCTGCGCGCACCCGCTGCGCGGCCAGGGCTACGACCACGACGCGCCGCTGCTGGCGGCGGACTACGTCACGACCGACCAGGGCACCGGCCTCGTCCACATCGCGCCCGCGCATGGGGAGGAGGACTTCCTGCTGAGCCGCGCCCAAGGCGTTGAGGTGCCGGAAGCGGTGGGGCCGGACGGGACCTATGCCGCGTGGGTGCCGTTGTTCGCCGGGGTGCACGTGTTCAAGGCGGCGGCGCCAGTGGGCGCGGCGCTGGAGGCGGCGGGCGGCCTGCTGGCCCGCGGCACGCTGCTGCATTCCTACCCGCACTCCTGGCGCAGCAAGGCGCCGGTGATCTACCGCGCCACGCCGCAATGGTTCATCCGCATGGACGGCCCGGAGGCGATCCGCGCCAAGGCATTGGAAGAAATCGCCCGCATCCACTTCGTGCCGGAAGCCGGGCGCACCCGGCTTGCCAGCATGGTCGCCGGCCGCCCGGACTGGTGCATCAGCCGCCAGCGCGCCTGGGGCGTGCCGATCCCGGTGTTCGTGGAGCGCCGCACCGGCGAGCCGCTGCGCGACCCGGCCGTCGTGTCCCGCATCACCGCCGCCTTTGAGCAGGAAGGCGCCGATGCCTGGTACAGCTCGCCGCCCGGCCGCTTCCTGGGCGACCGCGACCCCGATGACTATGAGCAGGTCATGGACATCGTGGACGTGTGGTTCGAGAGCGGCAGCACCCACGCCTTTGCCCTGGAAGGCCGCGGCGCGCCGTGGCCGGCGGACCTGTACCTGGAGGGCAGCGACCAGCACCGCGGCTGGTTCCAGACCAGCCTATTGGAAGCCGTCGGCACCCGCGGGCGGGCGCCGTTCAAGGCGGTGCTGACCCACGGCTTCGTGCTGGACGAGAACGGGCGCAAGATGAGCAAGTCGCTCGGCAACGTGACCGCGCCGCAGGAGGTCACGGACAAGCTCGGCGCCGACATCCTGCGGCTCTGGGTCGTGAACTCCGACGTGTCGGAGGACCTGCGCATCGGGCCGGAAATCCTGAAGCAGCAGGCCGAGCTGTATCGCCGCCTGCGCAACACCCTGCGCTGGCTGCTGGGCAGCCTGGACGGCTTCACCGAGGCGGAGCGCGTGCCGGAAGCGGCGATGCCGGAGCTGGAACGCTGGGTGCTGCACCGCCTGGCGGAGCTGGACCGGCGGGTGCGGGGGGCGCTGGCCTCGCATGACTGGACCGGGGTGTATCCGGAGATCCATGCGTTCTGCTCCTCCGACCTGTCCGCGTTCTACTTCGACGTGCGCAAGGACGCGCTGTATTGCGACGCCGCCGACAGCCCGCGGCGCCGGGCGGCGCGGACGGTGCTGGACCACCTGCACCGCTGCCTCACCGCCTGGCTCGCCCCCGTGCTGTGCTTCACGGCGGAGGAAGCCTGGCTGGCCCGCTTCCCGTCGGAGGACGGCAGCATCCACCTGCAGCAGTTCCCGCCCATCCCGGACGGCTGGCACAACGCGGCGCTGGGCGCCCGCTGGGCCAAGATCCGCGAAGCACGCGGCGCCGTGACGACGGCGCTGGAAGCGGCGCGATTGGAAAAACTGATCGGCGCGTCCTTGCAGGCCACCGTGACCCTGCCGGTTGCCGACGCGAAGCTGCTGGACGCGGACGGCTGGGCCGAGGTCGCCATCGTGTCCGGGGCCGGGTTCGGCGAGGCGTTGGCCGTGCACCGCGCGCCCGGCGACAAGTGCGCCCGTTGCTGGCGTGTCCTGCCGGAGGTCGGGCAGCAACCCGGGCATGCCACGCTCTGCGTCCGCTGCGCCGGCACGGTCGGCCCGCTCGCCTGCGACCAAGCCTCCCCAGGATGACCGGCCGCGTCCGCTGGGGCCTGCTCGCGGCGCTGCTGGTGCTGGTCGCCGATCAGGCGAGCAAGTGGTGGGTGCTGGACGTGCTGCGCCTGCCGGAGCGCGGCCAGGTGCCGGTGCTGCCGGTGCTCAGCCTCACCATGGTGTGGAACCAGGGCGTCACCTTCGGCCTGTTCCACCAGGACGGCGTTTGGGGGCCTTGGCTGCTGGCGGGGGTGGCGCTGGCGGTGGTGGCGGCCTTGGCGGTCTGGCTGAAGCGCGCGGAAAGCGTGCTGGTGGCGGTGAGCCTCGGCGCCATCGGCGGCGGCGCGGTCGGCAACGTGATCGACCGGCTGCGCTTCGGCGCGGTGGTGGATTTCCTGCACGCCCATGCCTTCGGCTGGTCGTGGTACGTGTTCAACGTGGCGGACGCCGCCATCGTATGCGGGGTGGGCGTGCTGGTGCTGGACGGGCTGCGGCCGCGAACCCGCTTGCAGGCGCCGGGCTTTCGGCAGTAGAACCCGCGCCATGACGGCTCGTGTTGTTCTGGTAACTTCCCTCGCCCTGGGCCTCGCCGCGTGCAGCGGGGACGAGCTGACCCGCACGTTCGGCCTCACCCGGGACGCCCCGGACGAGTTCCGGGTCACGACGCGCGCCCCGTTGTCGATGCCGCCCGACTTCACCCTGCGTCCGCCACGCCCCGGCGCCACCCGCCCGCAGGAGATGACGCAGCGCGAGCAGGCGGAAGCGGCGCTGGCCCCCGACACCGTGATGGGTCGCCCGGAAGCCGGTGTGACGCCGGGCCAGCAGGCGCTGGTTGACGCCGCCGGCCGCCCGGCGCCCTCGGACATCCGCGGCCGCGTGGACAACGAAGCGGCGCTGGACACCCCGAGCCGTCCCTTGACCGACCGCCTGCTGTTCTGGCGCAGCCCGCCGCCGCCCGGCACGCAGATCGACGCGGAGCGGGAAAGCGCCCGGTTGCGGCAGAACGCGGCGCTGGGTCAGTCGCCAGAGGTCGGCGACACGCCGATTATTCAGCGCAAGCGGCAGGGGCTGTTTAGCAGCATTTTCTAATGCTCACACGACGCTTTTAGGTGACGAGGCTCAGTCTTCTCCGCATTTCCACTCTCGTCTGATGCCGCAATCCAGAAACATCG
>CAXTUO010000242.1:0-6086 GCA_964247175.1 uncultured Acetobacteraceae bacterium
CGATCACCGGGGCGTTCACCATGTTCACCCCGGCCATCAGCGGCGCGAGCAGCCCTGACAGCAAGGCCGCCGTCATCGGGCGGTGGTTCAGCGGCGCGGCCAGGCCCTCGTACTCGACAGACACGCTGCGCAGCACGCCCTCCCCCGCCTGCGTCATCTGTCCGGCGAACAGGCCCAGCAGCCGGCACAGCTCGATATACGGCTTGAGCCGCGGCGCGTCCTCCGCCGAAACGGAAGCCATGTTGATCGCGTTCGACACCGCGCCGGTCAGCAGGAAGTCGCTCATCTGCTCGGCGACCTGCAGCGCGACGTTCTCCTGCGCTTCCGAGGTCGCGGCGCCCAGATGCGGCGTGCACACCACGTTGTCCAGGGCGAACAGCGGGCTGTCGGTCGCAGGTTCCGTTTCGAACACGTCCAGCGCCGCCCCGGCCACCTGGCCCGACTGGAGCGCCTCCGCCAGTGCCGCCTCGTCGAGCAGGCCGCCGCGGGCGCAGTTCACGATCCGCACGCCGCGCTTGCAGGCGGCAATGGCGTCGCGGGACAGGATGTTGCGCGTGGCGTCGGTAAGCGGCGTGTGCAGGGTGATCACGTCGGCCCGGGCCAGCAGCTCCGGCAACTCCACCTTCTCCACCCCCAGGTCGAGCGCCCGCTTCTCCGTCAGGTAAGGATCATAGGCGATGACCTTCATGCGCAGGCCCAACGCCCGCTCCGCCACGATGGAGCCGATATTGCCGCAGCCGATCAGGCCGAGGGTCTTGGCCGTCAGCTCCACGCCCAGGAAGCGGTTCTTCTCCCACTTGCCCGCCCGGGTGCTGGCCGTCGCCTCCGGGATTTGCCGCGCGAGGGCGAACATCATGGCGATGGCGTGCTCGGCCGTGGTGATCGCGTTGCCGTTGGGCGTGTTCATCACCACGACGCCGCGGGCGGTCGCGGCCTTCACGTCCACGTTGTCCACCCCGATGCCAGCCCGGCCGACGATGCGCAGCCGGGGCGCCGCGTCCAGCAGCTCGCGCGTGACCTTGGTGGCGGAGCGGATGGCGAGGCCGTCGTAGTCGCCGATGACCGCGCGCAGTTCCGCTGGCGCCAGGCCGGGCCGCAGATCGACGGACAGGCCGCGCGCCCGGAAGATTTCGACCGCAGCCGGCGAGAGCTTGTCGCTGATCAGGACACGGGCGGTCATGCCGGGCGCACCTGGGCATAGGCCCAATCGAGCCAGGGCAGCAGCGCCTCGATGTCGGCGGTCTCGACGGTGGCGCCGCCCCAGATCCGCAGGCCCGGCGGCGCGTCGCGGTACGATGCGATATCAAACGCGACCCTCTCCTTGTCCAGCAGCGACGCCAGCCGCTTCGCCGCCTTGGCCTGCTCGTCCGGCGTCAGTGCCATGAACCAAGGCGCGGTGATGCGCAGGCAGATGGAGGTGCAGGAGCGGATCACCGGATCGGCCGCGAGGAAATCGACCCAGGGCGTGCGCTCTACCCAGGCGGCGACGGCGGAAAGGTTCGCCTCGCTGCGCGCGATCAGCGCCGGCAGCCCGCCGACGCCCTCTGCCCAGCGCAGGCCGTCTAGCGCATCCTCGACGCACAGCATGCTTGGCGTGTTGATCGTCTCGCCCCGGAAGATGCCGGCGCTGAGCTTGCCGCCGCCCGTCAGGCGGAACACCTTGGGCAGCGGCCAGGCCGGCTTGTAGCTTTCCAGCCGGGCGACGGCGCGCGGGGACAGGGCCAACATGCCGTGCGCGGCTTCCCCGCCCAGCACCTTCTGCCAGGACCAGGTGACGACATCGAGTTTTTCGAACGGCAGCGCCATGGCGAACGCGGCGGAGGTGGCGTCGCAGATCACCAGTCCCTCGCGGTCCCCGGCGATCCAATCGGCATGGGGCAGTCGCACGCCGGAGGTCGTGCCGTTCCAGGCCAGCACCACGTCGCGGGCGGAGTCGACCTGCGCGAGGTCCGGCAGACCGCCGTAAGGCGCCGACAGCACCCGGGCGTCGGCCAGCTTGAGCTGCTTCACGACATCGGTGGCCCAAGCCTCGGAAAAGCTCTCGAATGCCAGGATGTCCACGCCGCGGGCGCCGAGCACCGACCACATCGCCATCTCGACCGCGCCGGTGTCGGAGCCGGGCACGATGCCGAGCAGCCAATCCTGCGGCAGGCCCAGGATGGCGCGGGAGCGGTCGATCACCTCCGCCAGCCGCGCTTTCGGCCCGGCCGCGCGGTGGCTGCGGCCCAGCAGCGCGCCGGACAGCGCGTCCAGGCTCCAGCCGGGGCGCTTGGCGCAGGGACCGGACGAGAAATCGGGGTTGGCCGGGCGCAGATGCGGCTTGGCCGCGACCGGCGCGGCGTCGAGTGCGAGCGTCATGTTCGCTCTCCCTTTCAGAAGAGAAGCGTCCCGGTGGGGGGACGTGGCCCGCCGGGAGACTTAGGCGCGGGCCGGCGTCCAGGCAAGCCGGGCGGGATCAACGGTCACGCCGTGCCCGAGCGGCCCGTGCCCGGCGCCGAACCCCGGTGCCGCCAGGATCGCCGCATGGACATAGGCCGAGCCGCGCCGCACCGCGTCCGACAGCGTCATGCCCTGCGCCAGCCCGGCAGCGACCGCGCTGGCCAGCGTGCAACCGGTGCCGTGGGTGTGGCGCGTGTCCACGCGCGGGCTTTCGATCACCTCAAGCCCGGCGGAGGTCGCCAGGATATCCTGCACCACCGCCCCATGCAGGTGCCCGCCTTTCAGCAGCACCGCCGCAGCGCCCAGGTCCAGCAACGCCCGCGCCGCACGGCGGGCGGCGGCGTGGTCGGCGATAGGGAGGCCCGTCAGCGCCTCCGCCTCTGGCACGTTGGGAGTCAGCAGGGCCGCGAGCGGCAGCAAGTCGCGTCGCAGGGCCATAACCGCCGGGTCATCCAGCAGCCGCGCCCCGCCCTTGGCGACCATGACCGGGTCCACGACCAAGGGAAGCCGGCCGCGCCGGCCCAGGGCTGCCGTCACCGCCTGCACGGCCTCGGCGCTGCCCAGCATCCCGGTCTTGACCGCATCCGCGCCGATGTCGTCCAGCACGGCGTCGATCTGCTGGTGGATGAACGCCGGAGGCACCGGCAGCACGCCATGCACCCCTACCGTGTTCTGCGCCGTCAGCGCCGTGATCGCGGTCGCCGCAAAGCCGCCAAGGGCCATGACCGCCTTGATGTCCGCCTGGATGCCCGCGCCGCCGCCGGAGTCTGACCCTGCGACGACCAGGACGCGCCCGCGAGGCGAGCCGTTCACGCCGCCTCGGGCGCCGCCGCGAGGATCGTATCGCAAAGCTGGGCGACGATCCGGCTCACGGTCGCCTCGTCCTCCCCCTCCGCCATGACGCGCAGGACTGGCTCGGTGCCGCTCATGCGCAACAGCAGCCGCCCGGTCTGGCCCAGCTCGGCCTCGGCTTCGGCCACCGCCGCGATCACGTGGGGGTGCTTCAACGGCGAGCGCCCGGTGAAACGCACGTTGCGCAGCATCTGCGGCAGCGGGTCGAACAGCTTGCACGCTTCGCTCGCCGGGCGGCCTTGCTTGACCAGCACGGCCAAGACCTGCAGCGCCGCGACCAGGCCGTCGCCCGTGGTCGCGTAGTCCGACAGGATCATGTGGCCGGACTGCTCGCCGCCGACGTTGATGCCGCTGGCGCGCATGCGCTCGGCCACGTAGCGGTCGCCGACCTGGGTGCGGTGCAGCGCCACGCCCTCCGACGCCAGGAAGCGCTCCAGCCCCAGGTTGGACATCACCGTCGCGACCACGCCGTCCCCGGTCAGCCGCCCGGCCCGGCCCCAGTACTGCGCGATCAAGCCCAGGATCTGGTCGCCGTCGATGATCTTGCCGCGCTCGTCGGACAGCAGGAGCCGGTCCGCGTCCCCGTCGAGCGCCAGGCCGAGGTCCGCGCCGTGCTCCAGCACCTTGGAGCACAGAAAGGAGGGCACGGTGGAGCCGCAGCCGTTGTTGATGTTGAACCCGTCGGGCTCCACCCCCACCGGGATGATGGTGGCGCCGAGTTCCCACAGCACGGTCGGCGCCACGCTGTATGCGGCCCCGTTCGCGCAATCCACGACGATCTTCAGCCCGGACAACGTGACCCCACGGGGGAATGTGCCCTTGGCAGCCTCGATATACCGCCCGCCGGCATCGTTCAGCCGGACGGCGCGGCCGAGCTTGGACGGCGCCGCAAGCTGTGCGGACCGGTCCGCCGCCATCAGCGTCTCGATCTCCGCCTCGGTCTGGTCGGACAGCTTGAACCCGTCGGGGCCGAACAGCTTGATACCGTTGTCCTCGAACTGGTTGTGCGAGGCCGAGATCATCACGCCGAGGTCGGCGCGCAGGCTGCGGGTCAGCATGGCGATGGCTGGCGTCGGCAAAGGGCCGACCAGGGTCACGTCCATGCCGGCGCCGATGAAGCCCGCGACCAAGGCCGGCTCGATCATGTAGCCCGACAGCCGGGTGTCCTTGCCGATCACCACCTGGTGCCGATGGCTGCCGCGGACGAAGATCAGCCCGGCGGCTTGGCCCACCTTCAGCGCCGTTTCCGCCGTCATCGGGTCCACGTTGGCCTTGCCGCGAATGCCGTCCGTGCCGAACAGGCGCCTGCTGGTGGTCATGGTGTTCCTCGGATTTTTGCGGCGATCATAGGTCAGCCGGCCAGGCGTTGCCAGGTCCGAACTGCCTGGGCCGTTGCCGCCACGTCATGAACCCGGAGGACCGTCGCGCCCCGTGACAAAGCATACAGGCCCGCAGCAATTGAACCCGCCATGCGCTGCTTCGCGTCCCCCGCGCCGCTCAACTGGCCGATGAGGCGCTTGCGCGATGCCCCGACCACGATCCGGCAGCCCAAGCCTAGCAAGATCGGCAGACGTTGCAACATCATAATATTATGCTCGGCCGTTTTGGCGAAGCCGATGCCGGGATCGACCGCGATGCTCGACCGGACCACGCCCGCTGCTTCTGCCGCGCCGACCCGGGCGGCGAGTTCGGCTGTCACCTCGGCTGCGACATCACCATAGGCCGCGTGCGCCATCATCGTGGCCGGCGTGCCCCGCATGTGCATCAGCACCACCGGGCATCGGCGCCGCGCTACGAGCGCCGCCGCCGCCGGGTCATGGGACAAGGCCGACACGTCGTTGATGATGGCGGCCCCGGCGTCGAGCGCCGCCGCCATGGTGCCGGCGTTCCGGGTATCGACTGAAAGCGGCACGCCGCAACCGGCGAGCGCCGCGATGACCGGCAGTATGCGACGCCGTTCCTCCTCGGGCGGAACGGGCGCGGCGCCGGGCCGGGTCGATTCGCCGCCGATGTCGAGGATGCCGGCCCCTTCCGCGACCATCCGCCGCCCGGCCTCGATGGCCTGGGCCGCACCCATGGCGTCGCCGCCGTCGCTGAAGCTGTCCGGCGTGACGTTGAGGATGCCCATGACGACCGGACCGGGCGGCAACCCGGCCCATCCATGGCCTGGAGCGTCGTGGAAAGAGGCCGTGTCTGCCATGCCCATCATAGAAAAACGGCCGGCATCCGATGATGCCGGCCGTATGTCCAATGAGGCCCGCTCAGCCCGGCTGCGGCGCCGGGCCAAGCCCGCCGGTGGGCGGCGGCGCTGCCGGACGCCCGGCCGAGGGAACCGATGCACGCCGGCTTTCCGCGGCCGGCTCATCGACCACCTTGCGGATCACGGGATCGCCGCGCAGCACGGTGCGGATGTCCTCGCCCGACAGCGTCTCGTATTCCAAAAGGCCGCGCGCCAGCCGGTGCAGTTCCTCCAGCCGCTCAGTCAACAGGCTTTTCGCGCCGCCATAGGCGTTGTCGATGATCGTCTTGATCTCCGCGTCAATCTCCCGGGCGGTCACTTCGGACACGTTCTTGTTCTGCGTGACCGAGTGGCCCAGGAACACCTCCTGGCTGTTGTCGCCGTAGGCGATCATGCCGAGCTTGTCGCTCATGCCCCACTCCGTGACCATCACGCGGGCGATGTTGGTCGCCTGCTTGATGTCCCCGGCGGCGCCGTTCGACACCTTGTCCGGCCCGAACACCAGTTCCTCGGCAACGCGCCCGCCCATCGCCATCTTCATGCGGGCCAGCAGCCG
>CAXTUO010000243.1:0-6047 GCA_964247175.1 uncultured Acetobacteraceae bacterium
TGGCCTGGCTCGCGGTGTAGTGCATCACCGCCGCCTTGGCCGCGCCGTACGGGGCGGAGCGCGACGACGCGCGCAGCGCCGAGATCGAGGAGATGTTGACGATGCTCGACCCGGGCCCAAGCAGCGGGACCGCCGCGCGCCACCGCCATCACGTCCACCGACAGCGACGCGTCCCAGCCCTCCTCGTCGTCCGCCATCCCGAAGCCGGAGGCGTTGTTCACCAGCACGTCCAAGCCGCCGAGCGCCGCCGCCGCCGCGGGCACGTAGCGCGCCACCGCGTCGGCGTCGGCCAGATCGACCGGGGCACCGTGGGCCGTGACGCCCAGGGCCTCGATCTCCTTCCGCGTGGCCATGAGCGGCCCCTCCGTGCGGGCGCAGATCGACACCGTGGCGCCGGCGGCGGCGAAGCCGAGCGCGATCGACCGCCCGATGCCGCGGCTTCCGCCGGCGACGATCACGCGCTTGCCGGCGAACTCGCCGCTCATGCCGCCCGCCAGCCGGGCTGGGAGGGATCGGACAGGGCGTAGCCCACCGGCCCCATGCCGCAGATGGCGATGACCGCCGGCTCGTGGTGCCCGCGGATCACGCCGTCGTAGTGCGGCGTGCCCGCGACCCGGCGCACGAAGCTGCCCGCCGCCACCGGCACGCAGGCGGCGGGGTCGAAGTCCGCGCCGCTGTTGCACCACCAGGTGCCCGACACGACGACGCAAAGCCGGTCGGTGACGTAGGTGTGCGGCGCGCTCATGTAGCCGGGCCACCAGCGCACCAGCGTGTAGTACAGGCCCGGCTTGGCCGTGTCCCCGAACAGCGGGCACATATCGACGCTGCGCTCGGGGTAGCCGGGGTTGGGCACCCAGGCGTGCTCGGCGGGCGGGCGGATGATGGTCTGCGCCGGGTTGAGCGGGCTGGCCTCGGCGGCCCGCGTCAGGGCAAGCGGCAGTGCGGCGAGCAGGGGGGCCAGCAGCAGGTCGCGGCGGCCGCCGTTCTGCAGCGGGTTCATCACCGGGCCGCCATCGGCTGCAACGGCTTGGAACCGTCCGGCGTCGGCTCGTCTCCGGCCGCCAGCAGCATGGCCACAGTCACGTAGGTGCCGGACACCGTGACGAGATCGACGACCTGCTGGTCGCTGAAGTGTTTCCGCGCCTCCGCCAAGACCTGGTCCGACAGCGCGTGCCGGGTCGAGAGGTCCATGCACAGGTCGTACACCGCCGCCTCGTCCGGCTGCATCGCGGCGGGGCGGCGCCCGGCTTGCAGGTCCGCCGCGACCGCTTCCGACAGGCCCGCCTTGATGGCCAACGGGTAGTGCGCCTTCCATTCCACCTGCGAGGTCCAAAGGCGCGATTGGATCAGGATCGCGAACTCGTTGAGCCGGCGCGGGACGGAGGTGTTGAAACGCAGGTAGTCCAGCAGCGCCACCATCCGCTGCGCCATCACCGGGCTGCGCAGCAGGACGTTGTAGGGTCCCTGGATGCCGAGGCTGGACACCTTCAGCACCTCGTCCGCGACGCGGCGCTGCTCGGGATTGAGCTGCTCAACCGAGAGCTGCGGGAAGCGCTTTTCCTCCGCAGACTGCGTGCTGGCCGCGGGCAGCAGCAACACGCCGCATAGGCTCGCGATTGCCACAAGATGGTGCTGCATCGTCCCGTCCCCACGCAGCGTCGCCGGGTTGCTCCCGGCGTGCCGCGCCAGCCTAGCGGCCTGCCGCGTCGCCAGGCAAGGCGTGGCACGGTGCTTGCTGCGCCCTGCCTGCCCGTTGCGAGCGGGGCCGACACAAGGACGGGGTTGACTGATGTGCCGAGGCGATGACGCGAACTGTCCCGATTTCGAAGCGCACCGCGCCGCCCTGCGCGATGATTTGAGCGCGGAGCGCCGCGCCTTCCTGCGCAGCGGCTTCATGGCCACTGGAGGCGCCGCAGCGGTCCTGGCCGGCGGCGCGTCGCTGGTCACGCCCGCCTTGGCGCAAAGCAGCGCCGCCCGGCAGCCGGGCGAGCCGTCCTACCACTACCTGCCGGTCAACGCGGACACCGTGCACTGGGGCTACTTCAGCCGGGATCTCAAGCCGCGGCTGGAGATCGCGTCGGGCGATTTCGTGACGATCGAGACGCTGACCCACCAGGCGAGCGACGACACCGAGCGCATGGTCCGCGGCGACCCGGGCGCGGAAAGCGTGTATGCCTGGACGCGCGACAACAAGGCGGTGAACCGGCGCGGCGCCGGGGCGATGGACGCCGCCGTGGGCGCGGGCGCCGGCGCCGGGGTGCACATCTGCACCGGCCCGGTCGCCATCCGCGGCGCGGTGCCCGGCGATGTGCTGGAAGTCCGCATCCTTGACACCAAGCTGCGCCCCTGCGCCAACCCGGCCTACAAGGGCCGCGCCTTCGGCACCAACCTCGCGGCCTGGTGGGGTTTCCAATACAAGGACCTGCTGACCGAGCCGAAGCCGCGGGAGGTGGTGACGATCTACGAGCTCGACGCGGCCGGCGGCCGGGACTGGGCGCAGGCGGTGTACAACTTCACCTACACCCCGCAGACCGACCCGTCCGGCGTGCGGCACGACATCTACGACTATCCCGGCGTGCCTATCGACCACGCGACGGTGCGGGAGAACCACGGGGTGCTCAAGAACATCCGGGTGCCGGTGCGCCCGCATTTCGGCACCATGACGGTGGCGCCGCGGGAGGCCGGCCTGGTGAACAGCATCCCGCCTGCCTATTTTGGCGGCAACATCGACAACTGGCGGATCGGCAAGGGCGCCACGATGTACTATCCCGTCGCGGTGGAGGGCGCGCTGTTCTCCGTGGGCGACCCGCACGCCAGCCAGGGCGACAGCGAGCTGTGCGGCACCGCCATCGAGTGCTCGATGACCGGCACCTTCCAGTTCATCCTGCACAGCAAGGCGGACCTGGCCGGCACGCCGCTGGAGGGACTCGATTTCCCGATGATCGAGACTGCCAGCGAGTGGCTGATGTGCGGGTTCAGCTACCCCGACTACCTCCAGCAGCTTGGCCCCTCCGCGCAGGCCGACATCGCCTCCAAGTCGTCGCTCGACCTCGCGATGCGCGACGCCTTCCGCAAGGCGCGGCAGTTCCTGATGAAGACAAAGGGCCTGACCGAGGACGAGGCGATCTCGCTGATCTCGGTGGGGGTGGATTTCGGGGTGACGCAGGTGGTGGATGCGAACTGGGGCGTGCACGCGATCATCAAGAAGGCGATGTTCGGGGCGTAGCGCCTGCATGGCATAGTACATGCGTAGATCGCAGCGACAGGCGGAGGAAGCGGGATGGAGGCGAGCGGAACCCAAGTGTCCGGCCTGGAGCCGACCGGCCCCGCCGTCGTGCTGCCGGCGCGGCCCGAGCCGCTTCGCATCGAGCCGGACAAGACCGCGCTGGTGGTCGTCGATATGCAGAACGCCTACGCCTCGCCCGGCGGCTACCTTGATATCGCCGGGTTCGACATCGCGGGCGCCGCCGCGGCGACCGGGCGTGTGGTGGCCGCGGTGGAGGCGGCCCGCGCCGCCGGCATCCAAGTGATCTTCCTGCAGAACGGCTGGGACCCCGGCTACGTCGAGGCGGGCGGCCCCGGCTCCCCCAACTGGCACAAGTCCAATGCGCTGAAGACGATGCGCGCCCGTCCCGAGCTGGCGGGGAAGCTGTTGGCCAAGGGCGGATGGGACTACGCCCTGGTCGATGCCCTGGCGCCGCAGCCCGGCGACATCGTCATCCCGAAGACCCGCTACAGCGTGTTCTTCAACACCAACATCGACAGCATCCTGCGCGCCCGCGGCATCCGCAACTTGGTGTTCACCGGCGTCGCGACGAATGTCTGCGTCGAGTCATCGCTGCGCGACGCTTTCCACCTCGAATACTTCGGCGTCGTGCTGGCGGACGCCACGCATCAGGCCGGGCCGGAGTTCGCGCAAGCCGCGGCGCTGTACAATATCGAGAAGTTCTTCGGCTGGGTCTCGACCGTGGCCGACTTCTGCGGCGCGGTCCTGCAAGCGCCTCCGACCGATCACCCTGAGGGGCCATCTCCATGCCGATGAAGCCGATCATCCCCGCAGGTAGCGGCAAGCCGCTCGCCCCATACTCGCCCGGCGCCCTCGCGGACGGCGTGCTCTACGTGTCCGGCACCCTGCCGTTCGACAAGGACAACAATGTCGTGCATGTCGGCGACCCGGCGGCGCAGGCCCGCCACGTGCTGAACACCATCAAGTCGGTCGTCGAGGCCGCCGGCGGCACCATGGCCGACGTGACGTTCAACGCAATCTTCATCACGGATTGGGCCCACTACGCCGCGATCAACGCCGTGTATGCCGAGTTCTTCCCCGGCGACAAGCCGGCGCGCTACTGCGTGCAATGCGGCCTGGTGAAGCCGGACGCGCTGGTGGAGATCGCCACCACGGCGCATATCGGCACGCCGGCCTGAACGCGCCGTGCACCACGAGGTCCACGCGGAGGCGCTGAGCGGGAACGGGACGGTGCTGCTGTCGTCCGGCCTCGGCGGCGCCGGGGCGTTCTGGGCGCCGCAGCTCCAGGCGCTGTGCCGGCAATACCGCGTGGTGACGTACGACCAGCGCGGCACCGGGCGGAGCGTCGAACCGTTGCCTGACCCCTACTCGATTGCCGCCATGGCGGACGACGTGGCGGACATCCTGGACGAACTCGGCATCGGGCGCTGCCATTTCGTTGGCCATGCGCTGGGCGGCCTGGTCGGCCTGGACCTCGCGCTGCGGCGTCCGGACCGCGTCGGCAGCCTGGTTCTGGTCAACGCCTGGGCGCGGGGCGACGCCCACACGGCGCGCTGCTTCGACGTGCGCCGCGACCTGTTGCGCGTCGGCCCCGAGGCCTACGTCCGGGCGCAGCCGCTGTTCCTTTACCCAGCGCCCTGGATGTCGCGCAACGCGCAGCGCCTGGCCCGCGAGCACGAGCATGCGGTCGCGCACTTCCAGGGCACGGACACGCTGCTGAAGCGCATCGCGGCGCTGCTCGCCTTTGACGTCGCGGACCGCCTGGGAGACATCGCCTGCCCGACGCTGGTGGCCGCGGCGCGCGACGACCTGCTGGTGCCCTGGACGGCGTCGGAAACGCTGGCCGCCGGCATCCCCGGCGCGCGCCTGTGGGTCACCGCCGAAGGCGGCCACGGCTTCACGGTGACGGAGCCGAAAGCGTTCAATGCGGCGCTGTGCGGCTTCCTGGCGGAGCAGCGCGCGTGACGGCGGTGGGCGTGGCATCGGCGGTGCGGCCAGCAGCCCAGCCCGCGACGCCCGCCGAAGCCATCCGGGCCGAAGGCGTTTCGCTCACCTTCGCCGCCGGCGGCGCGACCGTCCACGCGCTTTCCGATGTTCACCTGTCGATACCCCGCGGTTCCTTCACCTCGCTGATCGGCCCGTCCGGCTGCGGCAAGACGACCCTGCTGCGCGCCATCGCCGACCTGGAGCAGCCGACCGCCGGGCGCCTCCTCGTCGCGGGCCAGACCCCGCGCGAGGCCCGGCTGTCCCGCGCCTACGGCTACGTGTTCCAGGCGCCCGCGCTGTTCCCCTGGCGCAGCGCGGAGCGCAACGTGCGCCTGCCGTTGGAGCTTGCGGGCATGCCGAAGGCGGAACAGCGCGAGCGCGCCGCCCGCTACCTGGACCTGGTGGGCCTGGACGACTTCAAGCGGCGCTTCCCTTGGCAGCTTTCCGGCGGGATGCAGCAGCGCGTGTCCATCGCCCGCGCCTTGTGCTTCGAGCCGTCCTTGCTGCTGATGGACGAGCCGTTCGGCGCGCTGGACGAGATCACCCGCGACACGCTGAACCTGCATCTGCACCGGCTGTGGCGGCAAACCGGGCTGACGTGCGTGTTCGTGACCCACTCGATCCCGGAGGCGGTGTACCTGTCCTCCCGCATCGTGGTGATGTCGCCGCGGCCGGGCCGGGTGCTGGAGGTGATCGACGTGGACCTGGGGCCGGGCGAGCGCCCGCTCGATGTCCGCGAAACGCCCGCCTTCCTGGCCGTCGCCCACCGCGTGCGCCGCGCGCTGCGGGCCGGGCACAGCTATGATTGACCGCC
>CAXTUO010000244.1:0-4515 GCA_964247175.1 uncultured Acetobacteraceae bacterium
CCGGCGAGTCCGGCACGGCGGAAGCCATGCTGATGTCCGCGCTCGGCGGCTACCGCGTGGTCGCGGTGGACTACCGGATGCCGCCGGACGCCCCGTATCCCGCGGCGATGGACGACACGGTGGCGGCCTGGCGCGCGGTGACGGCCACGACCGACCCCCGGCGCATCGGCGTGGTCGGCACCAGCACCGGCGGCGGCATGGCCCTGGCGCTCGTGCTGCGCGCCAAGGCGGAGGGCCTGCCGCTGCCCGCCGCCATCGCGCCGGGCACGCCCTGGGCCGACCTGACGGAAGTGGGCGACACCTACAGGACCAACGAATGGCTGGACAACGTTCTGGTCAGCTACAGCGGCTACCTGAGCCACGCGGCCAAGCTGTATGCCGCCGGTCACGACATGCGGGACCCGCAGCTTTCGCCGATCTACGGCGACTTTTCCGGCTTCCCGCCGGCGATCCTGACCAGCGGCACGCGGGACCTGTTCCTGTCCAACACCGTCCGCACCCACCGCAAGCTGCGCCGGGCCGGGGTGGACGCGGTGCTGAACGTGTACGAGGGGCTGTCCCACGCGCAATACCTGGTCGATCCGGCGGCGCCGGAAACCAAGGAGGTGTTCGGCGACATCGCGGCGTTCTTCGACAAGCACCTGGCGCACGACGGCGATTGAGGACGCAACCCCCACCCGCCCGGAGATGGTTCTTGGATTTCACCTTCACGCCGGAACAGGAGCAGGTCCGGGACCTGGTGCAGCGCATCTGCTCCGGCTTCGACGACGCCTACTGGCTCCGCAAGGACGACGAGG
The DNA here is from genome assembly GCA_964247175.1 of uncultured Acetobacteraceae bacterium. Classification (GTDB taxonomy): domain Bacteria; phylum Pseudomonadota; class Alphaproteobacteria; order Acetobacterales; family Acetobacteraceae; genus CAHJXG01. Next base: position 798 of record CAXTUO010000244.1, read on the forward strand.
CGGCGTTCCCCGAGGAGTTCTACCGCGCCATCGCGGATGCCGGGCTGCTGGGCATCGCGATGCCGGAAGCGTTCGGCGGCTCCGGCCTCGGCATCACGGAGGCGGCGGTGATGATGCGCGCCGTGGCCGAATCCGGCGCGGCCATGGCCGGCGCGTCCTCCGTGCACATGAACATCTTCGGCCTGCAGCCGGTCGTGGTGTTCGGCACGGAGCAGCAGAAGGCCCGCATGCTGCCGCCGCTGATCCGGGGCGAGCAGAAGGCGTGCTTCGCGGTCACGGAGCCGGACGCCGGGCTGAACACGACCGAGATCGCCACCCGCGCCGACCGGACAAACGGCGGCTGGTCGCTGTCGGGCCAGAAGGTCTGGATCTCGACCGCCCAGGTCGCGGACAAGGCGCTGATCCTGGCGCGCACCACGCCGCTGGACCGGGTGAAGCGCAAGACCGATGGGCTGAGCCTGTTCTACGCAAGCCTCGACCGCAGCCGGGCGGAGATACGGCGCATCCCCAAGCTCGGGCGGCACGCGGTGGACAGCAACATGATCTTCTTTGATGCCATGCCGATTTCCGAGGACGACTTGATCGGCGAGGCGGGCCAGGGCTTCCGCCAAATCCTGCACGGGCTGAACCCCGAGCGCATCCTGATCGCCGCCGAGGCCGTGGGCATCGGCTACGCCGCGCTGCGCCGCGCAACCGACTACGCCCGGGAGCGCGTGGTGTTCGGCCGCCCCATCGGCCAGAACCAGGCCATCCAGCACCCGCTGGCGCGCTGCTGGATGAACCTGGAAGCGGCGAACCTGATGGTGTTCAAGGCGGCGTCGCTTTACGACGCCGGGCAGGACTGCGGCGCCGAGGCGAACGCCGCCAAGTTCCTCGCCGCCGAGGCCGCCTTCGCCGCGTGCGAAACGGCCGTGCTGACCCATGGCGGCATGGGCTACTCGGCGGAGTACCACGTGGAACGCTACCTGCGGGAAAGCCTCATCCCCCGCATCGCGCCCGTCAGCCCGCACATGATCCAGAACTACATCGCCGAAAAGGTGCTCGGCCTGCCGCGCTCCTATTGACGCGCCCAGGTCGTCAGGACAGCCCGAAATAAGCCCGGTTCAGCGCGTCGTCGGCGTGCAGCGCCGCCACCGTGCCCTCGAACCCGATGCGCCCGCCTTCCATGGTGAACACGCGGTCGGCGATGTCGAGAAAGGCGACGTTCTGCTCCGCGATCAGCAGCGACAGGCCCTCGGCCCGGAAGCGGCCCAGCACGGACAGCACCTCCGACACCAGGAGCGGCGACAGCCCGGCCGACGGCTCGTCCATCACCAGCAGTTGCGGGTTCCCGGCCAGCGCCTTGGCGATCCCCGCCATCTTGCGCTGCCCGCCGGACAGGCTGCTGGCCAGCGCCCGGCGGCGGCCGGCCAGGTCCGGGAACACGGCATACAGCGCCTCCACCCGGCGGCGCAGCGTCGCGGGGTCCGAGAACTGGCCGCCGATGCGGATGTTCTCGTCAACCGACAGGCCGGTGAACACGCCCACCTCCGACATGAACGCCATGCCCCGGCGGACGCGCTTGTCGGTCCGCAGCCCCGTGATGTCGTGGCCGCCCAGCGTGACGCCGCCGCGCCAGGCCGGCAGCAGGCCGAGCAGCACCTTGAGCAGCGTCGTCTTGCCCGCGCCGTTGGCGCCCAGCAGCACCACGCACTCGCCCGCGCCGACCGACAGCCCGGCCTGCCACAGCACCTGCACCTTGCCGTAGCCGGCCTCCAGCCCCTCGGCGCGCAGCAGCTCAGGCGGCATGGGGCCGGCCCAGGAACACGCGCACCACCTCGGGGTCGCGGGCGGCGGCGGCCAGCTTGCCTTCGAAGATCCCGCGCCCCGCGTTCATGACGATCACCCGGTCCGTCACCTGTTCCAGGAAGCCCATCAGGTGCTCCACCACCAGCAGCGCCATGCCGCCGTCCGCCAGCGCGCGCAGCCGGGCCGCGACGCGCGCCAGCTCCTGCGGGTTCAGACCGGCCGCCAGCTCGTCCACCAAGAGCAGCCTTGGCGCCGTGGCGAGCGCGCGCGCCAGGTCCAGCATCTTCTGCTGCGCGCTGTTCAGGTCCCCGGCCGGGCGGTCCCGCAGGCGGTCCAGCTCCAGGCCGGCCAGTAGCGCCGGCAGGTCGGCCGGGGCGCCGCCGGCCTGGCCATAGGCGGCGGCGACCTGCACGTTCTCCCCCACCGTCAGGCTGGGGAACGGATGGGGCGACTGGAAGGTGCGGTTGATGCCGCGCCGGGCCAGCCGGTGGGACGGCGTGCCGCCGATGTCGGCGCCCTCGAACACGACCCGGCCCCCGTCCGGGCGGTGCAGGCCGGAGACGACGTTGATGCAGGTGGTCTTGCCGGACCCGTTCGGCCCGACGAGGCCCAGCACCTCCCCGGGCCGCAGCGACAGGCTCACGCCGTCGAGCGCGCGGAAGCCGCCGAAGCGCTTCACCAGCCGGTCGATCCGGAGCAGCGGCTCAGGGGACACGCAAGCCCCGCCGGGTCAGGAGGGACACCAGGCCGTTGGGCAGGAACAGCACCAGCGACACGATCAGCCCGCCGTAGATGAGCTGGAAGTACTGGGGCACCGAGATGCCGATGGCGTTGTAGATGCCGTACAGGATCAGCACGCCCAGCACCGGCCCCAGCAGGGTGCCCGCGCCGCCGAACAGGGTGAACACGATGGCGAAGATGCTGATGCTGAGGTCGAACGCGGTTTCGGGGTAGAACACGGAGATCTGCCAGGCGAACAGCCCGCCGCTCAGCCCGGCGACCAGCGCCGACAGCAGCCAGGCGGTTGTGCGCATCCGCACCACGGACACCCCGGCCATCGCGGCGCTCACGGGGTCGTCGCGCAGCGCTTGCAAGGCCAGGCCGAAGCGGGAGCCGCGCAGCCAGATCACCAGGCCGAGCGTGGCCGCCAGCAGGACGAGCGCCGCCGCGTAGGCGGGGCCGGGGTCGAACACCCCGGACAGCGACACGCCGTAGGGGCCTTTGGTGAGGTCCTCCAGCGCCGGGTTGGAGACGACCTGGTACAGCGCCTGCGCGGCGGCGAGGTTGGCGATGGCGAAATACGCGCCGGTCAGCCGCATCATTGGGGCCAGGATGCACCCCAGCAGCACCGACGCGGTTCCGGCCAGCGCCAGCGCCGGCAGCGGCGCCGCGTGCAGGTGCATGACGGCGGCGGCGAACCCGTACGCGCCCGCGCCGAAGAAGCCGACATAGCCGAACGGCAGGAACCCGGTGAACCCGTAGATCACGTTCAGCCCCTGCGCCAGCGTCAGGAACATGACGAAGTTGAACAGCAGGAGCTGGTTCGAGTACACGAGCGGCAACCCGGCCAGCACCGCCACCAGCGCCGCCGCGACCAGGAGGCCGCCGGACACCGTTCTACGCACTGCGCGCTTGCCGCCCCAAAAGGCCGCTCGGACGCACCAGCAGCACGGCGATCAGCAGCAGGTTGGGCAGCAGGTTGGCCCAGGCGCTCAGGAAGGTCTGCATCAGCATCAGCGACACGCCGTAGATCATGCCTCCCAGCACCGTGCCGAGCGGGTTGCCGAGTGTGCCCACGACGATCACGGCAAAGGCGGCGACGTTGACCTCCGTGCCCATCGCCGGCGTCACGCTGCCGAACATGAAAGGGGCGAACACCCCCGCGACGCCGCCCAGGCCGAGCCCGATGCCGAAGGCGACCGCGCACACC
>CAXTUO010000244.1:4525-6045 GCA_964247175.1 uncultured Acetobacteraceae bacterium
GTCCACGTCGATGCCCGTGGCCACCGCTTCCTCCCGGCTGACCATCACCGCGCGGGTCAGGACGCCGAGCCGGGTCCGATACAGGTAAAGATACACCAGGACCACGGCGACGGCGCTGACCGACGCGCCCACGACCCACGCGGCCGGCAAGCGCTGGCCGAGCACCGTGAGCGAGCGGAAGCCGAGCGCGATGGACGGGATCGACCGCTCGGTGGAGCCGAAGCTGATCGACGCCGCGGCCTCGATCATCTGCGACAGGCCGAAGAACAGGATCAGCGACAGCATCTCGGCGTTCTTGGCAAGCTGCAGCCGGGGCACCACGAGGTAGTACAGCGGCATTCCCAGCAGGGTGAAGGCGAGCATCACGGCGGCGGCGCTGTACACGGGGTGCAGGCGGAACAGGCCGAAGGCCCAGAACGCCGCATACGCCCCCAGCATGACGAACCCGCCCTGCGCCAGGTTGACGATCCGCATGACGCCGAACACTAGGTTCAGCCCAAGGCCGACCAGGGTGAAGTACAGGCCGAACACCACCCCGCCCAGCAGGGCCTGGGTCAGCACGGCGGCGTCCGGCCAGCCAGGTGGGTGCAGGACGGGCGGGCGCGGCTCACTTCTGGCCGATCACCGGCGCGGCGGTCGCGACCTCCGGCGGGAACACCACGTTCAGCTTCAGCCCGCCCTTGCCGTCCGGCACGAACTGGCCCAGCGGCGTGATCTCGCCGACCTGCCCGCCCGTGTCGTCCAGCGCGAACGTGCCGTCCAGCGTGCGGAGCTTGCCGGACAAGGAGAACACGGCCCGGCGCAGGTCGAGCTGCGCCATGCTGTCGGTCGCTTCCAGCGCCTTTTCCACCACCAGGCCGCTCATGTAGCCGGCGATGGCGTTGATGCCGAACTCCACGCCGCCGCCGGGGTAGGCCTTTTCCCACAGCTTGCGGTAGGCGGCGGTGTCCATCCCGGTGGTCGGCTTGTAGTCGATGAAGGCGCCGGTGACGTAGGTGAACACGTTCTCCATCCCCGACGCGCCGACGTTCTTCAGCACCTCGTCCACCTCCAGCCCGGAGTAGATGGTGAACACGAACGGGTAGGCCTGGCCGCTGTCCTGCAGGTTGCGCAGAAAGGCGATGTCGTTGCCGACGTAGCCGAGGTGGATCACCGCGTCGGGCTTCGCCGCCTCGATGTTGTTCAGGATCACGGTGTAGTTCGACGTGCTGGTGGGGACGCCCTGGTCATAGACGATGGACAGCTTATCGCCCGCCTCCTTCAGGAAGCCGCGCAGCGCCACCGCCTGGGTCGTCGTGAAGTCGTTGGTCGCGTAAAGCAGGGCGATGCGCTTCAGCCCGGCGGCCGGCCCGGCCGATTTCAGGAAGTCCGCGATGTACTTGGGCCAGATCGTCGAGACCGGGTCGGCCAGCAGGACGATGTAGGGGTTGTCCTTGCTGAAGAACGGGGCGCCCGTGCCGGTGGTGTCGAACAGCAGCATCTGGTGCTCCCGCGCGATCGGCACCGCGACCGCCGTGAGG
>CAXTUO010000245.1:0-6024 GCA_964247175.1 uncultured Acetobacteraceae bacterium
CCTTGGTGCTGCAGCAGGGCCAGGGCGGCAAGCGGCAGGACATGAACATGGTGGTGCCCGTGCAGCTGCTGCGCCCCATTCTCGAGGACCTGCTGTCTTTTGGCCGGGTCAACCGCCCGCCCCGGCCATGGCTGGGCCTGTATGCCATGGAGGATGACCAAGCCCTGGTGGTCGGCGGCCTCGCGGATAACGGCCCGGCGGACCAGGCCGGGGTGCGGACCGGGGACCGCATCCTGTCGGTGAACGGGGAGGACGTGCCGGACCTCGCGGGGCTGTGGCGCGCCGTTTGGGCGTCCGGCCCGGCCGGCACGCCGGTGCAGATCAGGCTCGGCCGCGGCAGCAAGACCGCCGCCGTCACCGTGACCTCGACCGACCGGGCCAGCCATCTGAAATCGCCCCGGCTGCATTAGGCACGGTTCGGGGGTGCGCGGCGTGCGGGCGTCGCGGCGCGGCATCGGATGGGTCCTGCTGCGCGTGGCGGGCCGCATCCTCGGATCGGCGTTCGCGGGGCTGCTTGGGCTGCTCGCCTTCGTGGGCGTCGCGGCGGCGGGCTTGTTCTGGCTGTCCCTGCCGCCCCCCGGCATGGAGGCCCGGGTCCCGGGCCTCGCAGGGCCGGTCGCGGTCAGCATGGACGGCGACGGCATCCCGCGGGTCGCGGCGAGGTCGGACCTTGATGCCGCGGCGGCGCTCGGTTTCGTCCATGCCCGGGACCGCATGTTCCAGATGGAGCTGATGCGCCGGGCCGCGTCCGGGCGCTTGTCGGAGATCGCCGGTGGCGTGACGCTGCGGCTGGCCCGGACCATGCGGGTACTCGGGCTGCGCCGGCGCGCGGAAGCCGACCTGCCGGCGCTCGATGCCGGCACGCGGGCGATGCTGGACGCGTACTCGGCGGGGGTGAACGCCTGGATCGCGGCGCGCGGACGGCTGGCGGCGCCGGAGTTCATCCCGCTCGGCGCCCCGGACCCCTGGACGGCGGTGGACAGCCTGCTGTGGGGCAAGACCATGGGCTTGTACCTGTCGGGGAACTGGCGGTCCGAGCTGGCGCGGGCGGCGGTGCAGGCCCGCCTGCCCGCCGCACGCCTGAAAGAGCTCTGGCCGCCGCAAGACGACACGCCGGGCCCGGACGCCCGCGTCCTGCCCGAACTGAGCAACCGGGCCACCCGGCTCGCAGCAGTGGTGCCGGACTTCCCCGAGCCGTTCACCTGGCCCAGCTCCGCCAGCAACGAGTGGGCGGTGGACGGCAGCCGGACGACCACCGGCCACCCGCTGCTGGCCGGCGACCCGCATCTCGGCTTCAGCCTGCCGGCCATATGGTACCTGGCGCGGGTCGAGACGCCGAGCGGGGCGCTGGTCGGCGCCACGGCGCCGGGCGTGCCGTTCCTTGTCATCGGGCACAACGGGCACATCGCCTGGACCTTCACCACCACCGGCGCGGACACGCAGGACGTGTTCGTCGAAACCGTGCTCCCGGACGGCCGCTACCAGACGCCGGACGGCCCCCAAGCTTTCGTCGAACGGGAGGAGCGCATCCGGGTACGTGGGGCGCCCGACAAGCGTCTCCTCGTGCGGGAAACGCGGCACGGCCCGGTGCTCAGCGACCTCGATGCGCTCGGCGGTCCCGTGGACGCGCCCGGCGGGCCGGTGCTGGCCGTTGCCATGGCCAACCTCCAGGCCGGAGACACCACGGCAACCGGGCTGCTGACGCTCAACCGCGCGTCGGACGTGGCGGGCGCCGGGCGCGCGTCCGAGATAGTCACGTCGCCGGTGCAGAACCTGTTGGCGGCGGACCGGACGGCCATTGCGCAGTTCACCACGGGGCGCGTGCCGATCCGGCGGGCCGGCGACGGCACGGTGCCGGTGGAGGGCGCGGACGGCGCTTACGACTGGACGGGCTACGCGGGCGGCAGCGCCTTGCCCCGCGTCGTGTCGCCCGCGGCCGGGCGGCTGGTGAACGCCAATGAGCGCGTGGCCGGGCCGGACTTCCCGGTGTTCATGGGCGCCGACTGGTTCGGCGACTGGCGCGCGCGGCGCATCCGCCAGATGCTGGCGGCAACAACCAAGCACGACGTGGGAAGCTTCGGCGCCATGCAGGTGGACGTGGTCAGCAGCTTCGCCGTGCAGATCCTGCCGGCGCTGCTGGCCACCCGGCCGGCCGACGAGGCATCCGGGCGCGCCTTGGCCCTGTTGTCCCATTGGGACGGCGGGATGCGGCCCGACTTGCCGCAGCCGCTCATCTTCAACGCCTGGGTCCGGCAGTTCGACGCGGCCATGCTGGCCCGCGCCGCCGTGCCCGCCGCCGCCGCAGGCGGCAGCGCGGACCTGGTGGCCCGGACGTTGTCGCCTAACGGCGCCGGCTGGTGCGAGGGCGACTGCGGGCCGCTGCTGGCCGAGTCGCTCCAAGCAGCGGTGGCCGGGCTTGCCGCCGCCTACGGCCCGCAGCCGGAAGACTGGCTCTGGGGCCGCGTGCACAAGGCTATTTTTTCGCATCCGCTGCTGGGAACATTGCCCGTGCTCGGTCGGCTCACCACCTTCGGGATCGTGCAGCCCGGCGACGATACCACCGTGTATCGCGGCGCGATGCACGGCGACTCCTGGGCCTCCGTGCATGGCGCCGGGTATCGCGGAGTGTATGATTTGGACGACCTCGACCGCAGCCTGTTCGCCTTGACGCCGGGGCAGTCCGGCAACCCGTTCCGCCGCACGGCCAGCTCCTTGATGGCACAATGGCGGGATGGCACATCCATCACCATCGGCCCTCAACCCGCCGCCGTTTCGGATCGCATAGGATTGGTCCCATGAGCGCCTACTCCGCCGGACAAGGCATGGACGACGCCCCGCTGCTGGACGGGGTGCTGTTCCGCCGCGTGTGCGCTTGGCTGATCGACCTGCTGCTGGTGGGCGGCATCGTCGCGGTGCTGTGGGTGGTGCTGGTCGGCTTCGGGCTGCTGACGCTCGGGCTGGGGCTGCCGCTGCTTGGGCTGCTGCCGGTCGTGCCGCTCGCTTATCACATCCTGTTCGTGGCCAGCGCGCGCAGCGCCACGCCGGGCCAGGCGATGATGGACCTGGCCGTGCGGCGGGATCAGGATTTGGGCCGGCCGTCGCTGCTGCAGGCGGTCCTGTTCACCGCCGGGCTGTGGCTCACGCTGGGCGCCGGGGTGGTCTGGCTGGCGGCGGCTTTGCTCACCATGCGGCACCGGACGCTGCATGACCTGGTTTCGGGCGTGGTCGTCGTGCGTGCCCGGGCCCTGGACGGGGCGTTGACCGCGCCTGCCGATTTCGGGAACATGCGCCAGGGAACCGGATACGCATGACCTACAAGCCGCCGCGCCGACCGCAGTTCTTCTACACCACGGCTCCGCTCCCCTGCCCCTACGTGTCAGGCCGGACCGAGCGCAAGGTGGTGACGGAGATCACCGGTCCGGACGCCGACAACCTGCATGACCGGCTGTCCCGGGCCGGTTTCCGCCGCAGCCACAACATCGCCTATGCCCCGGTCTGCCCGTCGTGCCAGGCCTGCGTGCCGATCCGGATTCCCGTCGCGGCCTTCGTGCCCGACCGCGGTTTGCGCCGCATCATCCGCGCCAATGCGGCGATCGAGGGCTACAACATGCCCGCCCGCGCCACGGCGGAGCAGTTCCAGTTGTTCCAGCGCTACCAGCAGGCGCGGCACGGCGACGGCGACATGGCGACCATGAGCTTCTACGACTACCGCGCCATGATCGAGGACACGCCGATCGAGACCACCATCACCGAGTTCCGCGGCGCCGGCGAGCGGCTGGTCGGCGGCTGCCTCACCGACCGGCTCGGCGACGGGCTTTCGGCGGTGTACAGCTTCTTCGCCCCGGAATGCGAGAAGCAGTCGCTCGGCACCTACGCGATCCTGTGGCTGATCGAGCGTGCCCGGGCGCAGAAGCTGCCTTACGTGTATTTGGGCTATTGGGTGCCGGAAAGCCGCAAGATGGCCTACAAGGCCCGGTTCCGGCCGTGCGAAATCCTGGTGCAGGGCACTTGGCGCACGCTGACGGACGGCGAAGCGAGCCAGCCCGCAGGCGTCGCGGCCGACCTGGTGCCGGAAACGGCCGGCTAGAACCGCGCCGACAGCGCCAAGGAGCCGAAGTTGAACAGCCCGCTCTTCTGGCCCTTGAACGACTCGGTCTGCCAGGTCTGCGTGTAGGTGACGCGCACGCCATAGACCATGGCGCCGAGGCCGGCCTGCAATTCTCCCAGGAAGGCCCGCTTATCGACCGAAGGGCCGCGGGCGCGGAACGTGTTGCCGTCCAGGAACACATCGCGGGCGATGGCTTGGCCGTCCGCGCCGGCGAACACGTACCAGGCCAAGGGACGTGTCGGGGTGTAGGCGTCCGACCCGCTCAGGCCGGGCCGGATGCGCGGTGCGCCGAAGTCGCTGTTGAGGCCCTGGCCGAGCCGCAAATTGAAGCCCGCCTGGACGTAGTCCCGAACGGTTCCCACCCCGGCCGTCAGGTCCGGCAACGCGTCGGTCTCGATGCCGTGGAACCGTGCGATGGGCAGGCGGTATGTCCGGTCTGCCAGAATCTCGATGGCCGGCTCGTCCTTGAGCTGCGACGGCCAGCCGCGGTTTTCCCGGTCGCCGATGATGTCATGGAACCCGTTCTGCACCTGCCGTCCCAACGCCGACGGCCCGACCACGCCGAGCGTCAACGCCAGCAGGCTGCGGGCATTGTCGCTGTCGTGCAGCAGCCCAAAGGTTGCGTTCAGGTAGCCGGCATAAGGCCGGTCCCGCGGGTTCGGCGGGTTGATCTGCGTGTTGCGGGGCGTGAAGATGGACTGGCTGATATCCAGGCTGATCCGCTGCACCCCATCGCCCCACACGGCGCGGCCCAGGCCCGCCAGCGCATCCGGAACCGCATTGGTGCCCGACGTGTATCCGAGCCGCAGCCCGCTGGTGTAGTACTCGTCGGTCGTGCCTTTCTGGGTCGAAGCCGCGTCGTTTTCGACTTGGAAGGTGAGGATGCCCGTGGGGTCCTCGGCCGGGGCAGCAAGAGCGGTCGCAGCCATCAATGATGCCGCTGCGAGTCCAATCGCGGTGTTCCGAAACATGCTGCGTCCTGGCGTGATGGCCTGGACAGACTATCGGCAACGTGCCGGAGGTCAAACCCCTCAGGCCATGCAGAGCATGACGTTGCTGTTTTCGGGAATTGGCTGAGCCGTTTTTGCCATCAGCCTCGGCTATTGAGGCCGGATTTGGGATGATGCGGCGAAGTATAAGGCGAAGATTGCTGAACTGGCGTCCCGTAGGGGATTCGAACCCCTGTTACCGCCGTGAGAGGGCGGTGTCCTAGGCCTCTAGACGAACAGGACGTGGCCGAGGGCTAACTAGGGCAGGCGCTGCGGCGAATCAAGCGCCTTTCGTCGCGGCTTTCGGGGCGGCCTTCTGGCGGGCCGCTTCGCGTCGCCCGGTGCGGCAGGCGTCGGAGCAGAAGCGGACCTCCTCCCACGACGCCGCCCACTTCTTGCGCCAGGCGAACGGGCGCCCGCAGGCGGCGCAAACCTTGGTCGGCAGGTGCGGCTTCTTGTGCGCCATCAGCGGGCCAGCGCCACGTGGCCCAGCACGCGGCCGGACTTCAGGTCAACCAGCACCACGCGGTCGGGACCGCCGCCCGCAAGCTGCACCGCGACCCGGTCAGCGGCGGCCGAGGCGCCGGCGATCCGCGTGCCGGACGGCTCATCCAGGGTGACACTGGCAATCGGCGCGGACGCCGCCGACATGCGTTGGGCGAGCACGACAAAAAGGCCCACCGTGCCGAAGACGATCAGGACCCCCATGACGACCACCGCCGCTTTCAATGCGCCCAACGCTGCAACCCCTCCGGTCCGGCCCTTGCCTGAGGCAATCGAAGTCACTGCCGGCCCGAGCGCGTTCGGGCAGCGGACGGACCGATTCCTGGCGGACGCCATCGGCACGTTGTCGCGTTCCCGCGTCAAGTCCCTGATGCAGGACGGCGCCGTGCTGCGCGACAACGTGGCCCTGCGCGACCCCGCCGA
>CAXTUO010000246.1:0-6016 GCA_964247175.1 uncultured Acetobacteraceae bacterium
CAGGAACGGCAGCGCCCACACCCGCCCTGCCCAGGGGATCGGGCCCAGGAGCATGCGGCTGAGCCAGCGCAGGCCGCTCGCCTTGTGTGAAGTGCCCGTGGCTGGAGCACACCGGGCCGCGGTAGATGCCCTTGGCTGCGATGCGCTTGCCACGTCGACGCTTGATCGTGTCGTCCATGCCCAGCACGACGGGCCCGGTCGGCACGAAAACATTGAGCAGCAGTCCCAGCAGCACACGCGATGCGGCCCGCGCGCTCCATTCGGCACGGTTGAGCACGCGATGGTGGTTGACGAACCGTCGCTCGTGCGCGAGGCGCATGATGCGCAAAAGGCTGGTCACGGTGCGCTTGCCTGGCGCCGGGATGGCACCGGTCAGCAGCACCTCGGCGTGCCGCCAACTCCGTTGATAGAACAGCGGCGCGAACGCTAGGATCACCGCGGCGAAGCGGGATGGCAGGCAGGGCATGGCGATAACTCTTGGCGGGGACGCGCCAGCTTGACGCACCGCCCGCTTCGCCGCCCATGGCACCGTCAGGCCAGCCGGAAATGGCCAAAGCCAAGCTGATGTGACGTTGACCTTGGAAGATGGTTCGAGCGGTTGCTAACCATTAAATTTTCTGGCGCGTGTTGGCGGATCATGCTTTGTTTTACAGTGACGGTTGTCAATTCGACAGAAACCTCCGTGCCCCTTCCGCCAGCACGCGAACCCCCATCGCCAAGTCCTCCGCCTTCGTGTCTTCGCTCCAATGGTGGCTGATCCCCCTGATCGACGGCACGAACAGCATCGCCGAAGGCATCAGCCGCGCCATGTACTGCGCGTCATGCCCCGCCCCGCTCGGCATCCGCCGCCACTTCCCCGGCGCGAGCCGCTCTGCCGCCGCGGCCAGCGCGTCCTGCCACCCGGCGTCGCACGGCGCCGGCGCCGACTGCCCCAGCACCTCGATCGTCGCCATGCACCGCTCCCGCCGGTTGCTTTCCCCCACGCCCCGGCGCAGCACGGCGTCCAGCCGTTCCAGCACCTCCACCGAAATGTCGCGGAACTGGAACAGCACCTCCGCCCGCCCCGGGATGATCGACGCGGCACCGGGCGACAGCGCGATCCGTCCGCAGGTCCACACCGTCCGCTCGGCCGCGTGCTTCGGGAACTCCGCGTCGAGCCAGGCCAGCAGCCGCACCGCCGCCAGCCCGGCGTCCCGCCGCTCCGCCATCGTGGTGCCGCCCGCGTGGTCCTGCTGGCCCTCGATGACGATGCGGTACTGCCAGATCGCCACGATCCCCGTGACCACGCCGACCTGCTCGCCCGCCGCTTCCAGCGTGGTGCCCTGCTCGATGTGCATCTCGACGAACCCCTTGTAGCGCCCCGCCTCCATCGTTATCCGGGGCCGGCTCTCGAGCCCGGCCTCCCGCAGCGCGTCGCGCAGCGGCTTGCCGTGGTAGCGGTTGACCTGGGCGTCGATCTCCGCCTCCTCCAGCAGCCCGGTGAAGGAGCGGGACCCCAGGAAGGAGCCGTAATGCCCTTCCTCGTCGGCAAAGGCGATCACATCGACCGGCAGCCCGGCGCGGGCCAGCGCCAGGGCGGACACCACGCCCAGCGCGCCGTCCAGCCACCCGGCCTCGTTCTGGCTTTCGATGTGGCTGCCGGCCAGGAGCTTGGGGCCGGGTCCGGGGTGGCGGCCCAGCACGTTGCCGATGCCGTCCATCTCGGGCGAAAGGCCCGCTTCCGCCATCCGCTCCATCAGCCACTCGCGGGACCGCATGTCCTCCGGCGTAAAGGTCGGGCGGTGCACCCCGGTGCGGAACGTGCCGATGCGGCGCAGCGCATGGAGGTCGGCCAGGAAGCGTTCGGTGTCGGGTTCGTAGGTGTTGCTTTGCATCGCCGCAGAGTGGCCGCGCCGGCCCAGGCCAGCAAGCCCCTCAAGGCGCGTCCATCCCCAGCACCTCGCCCGTCGCGGCCACGGCGACGATCCCCTCCGGGCGCACGGCCTCGCCCTCCAAAGAGATGACGTGCCCGCCCAGCGAACGCTTCTCCTTCACCGCCGTGATCCGCCAACGCATCGTGACCGTTTCCCCGACCCGCACGGCGGAGCGCAGGCGGAAGTTGAAGCCGAGGCCCACGCCCGGTCCGCGCGACGCGAGGAAATCCGCGACCATCGCCATCATCAGGGACGTCACCTGCGGCCCGGAGGCGATGATCCCCCGGAACCGCGACCCGGCGGCATAGGCGGCGTCATGGTGCAGCGGGTTGGTGTCGCCGCACAGCCGGGCGAACTCGGCGATGCCGGCCGCGTCGAAATGCACCTCCTTCGAAAAGGATTGGCCAACCAGCGCCTGATATTGTTCCGTGGCCATGCCGCGCGCTATCCAGTGGTTCCGCCTGCAACATCGCCAAAGGTGCCCCCATGACGCAAGAGATCCTGATCCACGAGGCCGGCGGCGTGCTGGAGCTGCGCTTCAACCGGCCTGACAAGAAGAACGCCATCACCGGGGCGATGTACGACGCGCTGACCGCGGCGTTGGGGGACGCAAGCGCCCGATCAGCGGTCCGCGCCGTGCTGATCACGGGGGAAGGCGACATCTTCACCGCCGGCAACGACATCAAGGATTTCCTCGCGATGTCCGGCGGCCTCGCGGGCACATCGGCCGGGCAGTTCATCCGCGCCGCCGCCACCTTCAGCAAGCCGCTGGTCGCCGCGGTCAACGGCCCGGCCATCGGCATCGGCACCACGCTGCTGCTGCATTGCGACCTGGTTTATGCCAGCCCGGAGGCCAGCCTGTCCGTGCCCTTCGTCGATCTCGGTTTGGTGCCGGAGGCCGGCAGCAGCCTGCTGCTGCCGGCGCGCGTCGGCTCTGCCCGGGCGTCCGCGCTGCTGCTGCTCGGGGAGCCGATGGATGCGGAAGCCGCGCACGCCGCCGGGCTGGTGACGGCGCTGGTCCCCGCCGCCGGATTGCGCGAGCACGCGCGGGACAAGGCACGGAAGTTGGCAGCGAAGCCGCCGGCAGCGCTTGCCGCGACCCGTGCCCTGATGCGCGGCGACCCCGGGGCGCTGCTCGCCCAGATGGACCGCGAGTCGGCCGCGTTCTCGGAGGCCTTGGGGGGCGCCGAGGCGCGCGAAGCCTTCACCGCCTTCCTCCAACGCCGGGCGCCGAATTTCAGCGCCGCGGCGGAATAGCCGGCAGCCGCCCGGGATGGAGCCGCGGCACCCCTGGCTGGACCATTACCCGGACGGCGTGGACTGGCACGCGCCGATCCCCGCGGCGCCGCTGCACACGATGATGCAGGACGCCGGCGCGCACTTCGGTTCGCGTCCGGCGTTCGACTTCCTGGGCCGCCGCACCACGTGGGCGGAGGCTGCCGCGGCCACCGCGCGGATCGCCGCCGGGTTCCAGCGCCTCCGCTTTGCCAAGGGCGACCGCGTCGGCCTGCTGCTGCCGAACTGCCCGGCCTACCCGCTGCTGTTCTTCGGGGCGTTGCAGGCCGGGCTGACGGTGGTGAACTTCAACCCGCTCTACACGGTGCGGGAACTGGACGCGCAGGCGCGGGACGCCGAGATCCGGGCCATTGCGACCCTCGACCTCACCGCGCTTTATCCGAAAGCGGCGGCGCTGCTCGCGTCGGGCGCCGTGGCCCAGATCATCGTTTGTCCGTTCGCCGACATGCTGCCGGGGACCAAGCGCGCGCTGTTCCGTGCGCTCAAGCGGCGGGACCGGACCGCGCCGCCGCGAAACGCCGCCCACCTCCGGTTCGCGGACCTTGCGGCACCGGGCGACCCGCCGGTTCCGGTGGACATCGACCCGCACCGGGACCTGGCGGTGCTGCAGTACACCGGCGGCACCTCCGGCGTGCCGAAAGGCGCGATGCTGAGCCACGCCAACCTCCATGCCAATACGGTGCAGGGGGTGCGCTGGTTCAAGGATACCCGCATGGGGGAGGAGAGGACGCTGGCGGCGCTGCCGTTCTTCCATGTCTTCGCCATGACGACGGTGCTGCTGTTCTCCGTCTGCGCCGGCGCCGAGATCGTCATGCTGCCGCGCTTCGAGGTGAAGGCGGCGGTCCGCGCCATCGCCCGGCGCCGCCCCACCTTCATGCCCGGCGTGCCCACCATGTTCAACGCCATCGCCGCCTTCAAGGGCCGCGCCGACCTGACCAGCATCCGCTTCTGCATCAGCGGCGGCGCCCCCCTGCCGCCCGAGGTGAAGTCGCGGTTCGAGGCGCGCACCGGCTGCGTCGTGGTGGAGGGATACGGCCTGACGGAGACCAGCCCGTGCGCCGTGTGCAACCCGCCCGGCGGGCTGAACAAGACCGGCTCCATCGGCCTGCCCATGCCCGGCACGACCGTCGAGCTGCGCGACCCCGCTGATCCCCTGCGCCGCGTGCCGCCGGGTGAGCGCGGCGAGCTGTGCATCCAGGGGCCGCAGGTCATGCTCGGCTATTGGCGCCGTCCGGAGGACACGGCGGCGAGCACCACGCCGGACGGCTTCTTCCGCACCGCGGACATCGCCGTGATGGACGAGGAGGGGTATTTCTCGATCGTGGACCGCATCAAGGACCTGATCCTGGCCGGCGGCTACAACGTGTATCCCCGGGTCATCGAGGACGCGGCGTATCAGCACCCCGCCGTGGCCGAGTGCACGGTGATCGGCGTCCCCGACCCATACCGGGGGGAAACGGTGAAGGCCTTCGTCGCGCTGCGGCACGGCGCGGCGCTGACCGAGGCGGAGCTGCTGGCCTTCCTCAAGGACCACCTGTCGCCCATCGAGATGCCCAAGCAGGTCGAGTTCCGCGAGACCCTGCCGCGCACGCTGATTGGCAAGCTGTCGAAGAAGGAGCTGGTGGCGGAGGAGCGGGCGAAATGGGAAGCGTCGCAAGGGGCCGCTTGACGGAAAGGGCCGCCTGCTTTACGTAAACGTCAACTCAATGACTGATACGGCACATGGCTGAGCTGTTCACCATCGGCGAGCTTTCGGCGACTTTCGGGCTGTCTCCCCGCGCGATCCGCTTCTACGAGGACCAGGGCCTGATCGCGCCCGAGCGCATCGGCGTCCAGCGCGTTTATTCCAAGCGCGACCGCGCCCGGCTGCAGTTTATCCTGCGTGGCAAGCGGCTCGGCTTTTCGCTTGCTGACATCCGCGCGTTCCTGGACCTGTACGACGCGGACCGCGGCAAGCAGATGCCCATGACGCTGGCCCGCACCCGCGCCCGCATCCGCGAGCTGGAGCAGCAGCTTGAGGATATCACCATCACCCTGGCCGAACTGCGCGACATGGAGGCGGAGATCGTCGCCATGACCCGCGCGCCCGGCGCTCAAGAAGCGAGGACCGACGCATGACCACCCAGGCCGTCATAGCAGGCTACGCCCGCTCGCCCTTCACCCCGGCCGGCAAGGGCGCGTTGTCGCGCGTGCGGCCGGACGACCTGATGGCCCAGGTGGTCCGCGCGCTGATCGAGCGCACCGGGGCGAAGCCGGAGGATATCGAGGACATCATCATCGGCTGCGCCTTTCCGGAAGGCGAGCAGGGCTTCAACATCGGCCGGGTCGTGGGCTTCCTGGCGGACCTGCCGATCACCGCGGCCGGGTCGCAGGTGAACCGCTGGTGCGGCAGCAGCATGAGCGCCATCCACATGGCGGCCGGCGCCATCGCGGCCGGCGCGGGCGACCTGTTCGTCTGCGGCGGGGTCGAGAGCATGAGCCGGGTGCCGATGCTCGGCTTCAACCCGGTGCTGAACCCGCGGCTGCAGAAGGAAAAGCCGGACAGCTATCTCGGCATGGGCATGACGGCGGAGAACCTGGCGCAGCGCTACCAGATCGGCCGTGACGCGCAGCAGCAGTTCGCCGTCACCAGCCAGCAGCGCGCCGCGGCGGCGCAGACGGAGGGGCGCTTCGCGGACGAGATCGTGCCGATCCAGACCAAGAACGGTGTCGTGGCCGCGGACGGCTGCATTCGCGCCGACACGACGGAAGCCGGGCTGTCCGCGCTGAAGCCGGCGTTCCTGGCGACGGGCACGGTGACGGCGGGC
>CAXTUO010000247.1:0-2922 GCA_964247175.1 uncultured Acetobacteraceae bacterium
GGCGCGGGCGGTGGCCCGGGCGGCGCGGATGTGGGAGCGATCTGTGTCGAGGCTCTTCTCAGAATGGCCGCCGAGAACAGCAGCTCACGGAAGCCCGGCTACTCACTGCTGAGCGCGACTGGACAGGGCAACATAGAGTCAGAAACGCCTTGAAGCATCTTGTACAAAATGCCTTATAGCTTCACTGTTTATTTCTTCCAGCGTCGCCGGTCTTTCACCAGGTCGACGTCCTCCAGGCGAAAGCCGGCATTTCTAAGGGCGTGCAGGATCAAGTATGTTTTGGTGACGCCCTGCTCGGCGGCCGTTACCGAGAGTTCCCGGTCAAGGTAGTCCGGTGCGTCGAACCGGACACTTGTGAGTGGCGCGGGCGGTGGCCCGGGCGGCGCGGATGTGGGAGCGATCTGTGTCGAGGCTCCCCATTTCTCACCGATCTCGCGAGACCTTGCTGCCACATCGTCGTCGGAGAGATCCTCGCGAGGCTTCAGGTTGAGCGCGATCTTCTTGGCCGGGGTCCGGATGTCATCGCTGATCGATGGCAGCTTGGCGGTCATGCGGCAGCCTCCGCCAGCGTTGCGATGCGCGCGAGCAGCTCGGCGGTGAAGGCGGCGACGTTTGCGGCCGCGGAACTCTCGGGATCGACTTGCCGCGGCACCCGGCCGGTGATGTGGAGTTCGCGGAAGGCGGCCCGTTCCATGAGCATCGTCCTCAAGGTCTGTACCTGCCCCTCGCGCTGGACGCTCTCGCGGACGTGCCGGGCCGAGCGGCTTTCGAAGCCCGGCAGCACCCGCGTCCAGAAGATCGCTCGGGCGATTGGCGTCCGCGCCAGCTCCTGCGCGTCGTCGATCTGCGCGACCGTCTTCATCGCGGCGCGGACATCGGGAAGCGATGCCTGGCTCGGCACGAGGACGAAATGCGAGCGGTGCAGCGCCTTCAGGGTCAAGGTGGAAGCGCCGCCGGGCAGGTCGACGACGACCACCTCGTTCTCCGCCTCGGCCCTCCGGAGCAGGGCGAGGATATTGTCCTCCCTGACCCCGCCGATGACGGTCAGCCCTCCAATGTCGGCCTTTTGGCCGAAAGCGACGGCCTGCTGGTTGATGTCGGCGTCGATCAGGCCGACGCGGTAGCCGTCGAGCGCCAGCTCCGAGGCAAAGAGCAGGGCACTGGTGGTTTTCGACACGCCGCCCTTGTCGCTGGCGATCGAGATGGTGGCCATAATGCCTTTCTCCTGCAAAGCAGAAAAGCATTATGCGCGAAAAGCATCGCTTACGCAATGCTTTATCGCTTCTTGTACAAGATGCTTTAAATCATGATTGCAAAGAAAGAGAAAGGCAGCACGGTGATGCGCTATCCGCCCTTCCCCACCCTAAGTGGCGCCGGCTGCTCCTCGCTTTTCAGCGAGCAGGAAACCGCATAGCGGCCAAAGCTTGGTGAACGTTTGATCGTAGGCGATCCGCTCGCTGGCCTTCTTGTCGCGGTTCGCTGGATCGCATGGGCGCTCTTGCCAGAGTAAGGAGCAGCCATTATCCAGGACAATGCGGCAGATCGTGAGGGTGCTTCCCTGCAGGGTCGTAGGGACTGCCTTTATGAACCAGCTTTGACGAAGTGGATGTTACAAAGGTGTGGCCAGCAGCATGAGCCAGCCACTGTCGGAGCAGAGAAACCGGACGTCGGCCTCGTCCGGCCCCAGGTCGTGCAGGTAGGCCGCAAGGCTGTGAAAGAGGCCGATCGCCCGGCCATGGCAGCCGCATCTTGGGCCGTGGAGCCTGGCCGGCCGTTGGTCCGGACAGGCGACGGTGACCAGTTCCAGGAACGCGTGCGCCGCTTACTGGGCGGGGAAGTCCGTCGCTGCGCCGACCTCACGCCAAGCTTCGATCTCTTCCAGCGATGCCTTCAGCCGGCCGGTCACCGCGTCCAGCCCGACCGCGCCCAGCACCAAGTGACGGGGCGGCTTGTCGACCTGCGTGATGTGGATCATCGCCTCCGCCGCGCGGACCGGGTCGCCGGCCTGGGAGCCGCTTCCGGCCGCGGTTGCCTTCAGCCGGGCACCTGCCGTGTCCGCATAGGCAGCGATCCGGCTGGGCGTCTGCCGCAGCGACCGACCGGCCCAGTCGGTCCGGAACGGACCCGGCGCCACGCAGGTGACCGCGATGCCGAGCGGCGCGACCTCCGCCGCCAGGGCGTCCGACCAGCCTTCCACCGCGTGCTTGGTGGCCGCGTAGTAGCCGGAACCCGGGAAGCCCGCGAAGCCCGCGACGGAGGTGATGCTGATGACGTGCCCCTGCTGCCGCTCGCGCATGCCCGGCAGCACCGCCCGTGTCATCGCGAACAGGCCGAACACGTTGGCATCGAACTGCGCGCGGATCTCCGCCTCGTCGCCTTCCTCGATCGTCGCCTGGTAGCCATAGCCGGCGTTGTTCACCAACACGTCGATGCGGCCGAACCGCTCGCGGGCGGCCGCGACGGCCGCGGCGACCTCCTCGGCATCCGTCACGTCCAGGTCGAGCGCAAGCGCGCGGTCGCCCGCCCCGGCCGCGAGGTCGGCGACGCGGGCCTTGTCGCGCGCGGTCACGACCGCCTTGCCGCCACGCTCCAGCACCAGGCGGGCCAGCTCGCGGCCGAAACCGGTCGAGCAGCCGGTGATGAACCAAACGGGGGAAGGTGGCAGTGACATGGAAACCTCGGTGTTGGCGGGAGCAGATGCCTGCAACGCGGCTCAAGGGGTGTTGGATTGCCCCATGGCTTTTCCGCGGCCAGCTTCGCCACTGCCCCAGTCGGCGTGACCACGCCGCCGCCGCTGCTGGGTAGTGGTTGGATGGTGCGCGCGTTCACCAAGGCCGTAAGTGCGGTCTGCTACGCGCCCAGAACAGACCTTCTCAGAGTTCCCATACGACGCCGTTACGGGACAGTCCGGTTCGGAGGAGG
>CAXTUO010000247.1:3022-4305 GCA_964247175.1 uncultured Acetobacteraceae bacterium
GATGAAGTCCCACACGACCACCGCACCTGCCGGGGGCGGCAGCGCTTTCGGCAGGCTGTTGGCATCCTGGACGGGGAAGGCCGCGGTCCTGCTGAGCGGGGCGGTCCCGGGGTCGCCGTACTTGCCCGGCGGCGGCAGCAGGCGTCGCTCGGCCGTCGCCCTCGCGGCGGCGGATGGCGCCAGGAAGGCAGGCAGCCGTGGCACGAAGCCTCCCGCGCCGCACATGCCCGTGCAGACCACGTCCGGCAGGCGCCGCTGCCCGTCGCCCAGCTCGGTGCCTGCCGGGACGTCCACCACCTGATAGCCCGCGTTGTCGTACAGCACGGGAGCGGGCGGGATGCTGTCCGGGTCCGGCCGGGCGAGCACCACCCAATCAGGCCAGCTGCCGCCGAAATCGGTCACGGCGCCGGTCGGGCGCGTGTAGTCCAGCAGGTCCACGCGCAGCCCCGGGATCTTGGCGAACACGAAGAACAGGGCGAACTGCCGGTCCGCCCCCTTCGCGCCCGGGATCGCCGCGAAGTCCCGCGCCATGACCGGCAGGAGCTGCCGCAGCTGCGCCGCCATGCGGTCGGCAGCCGCATCGTCGCGCACGAGCACGGCACGGGCGAAGCTGGTGAGCGCCACGTCCAGCCGGATCGGGGCCGGCAGGGCGGCGTCCCCGGCCAGGTCCATCCGGGTAGCGAGCGGCAAGCGGTCGATCAGGTAGCGCGCGTCGTCCCCCAGGCCGGTCGTCGCCGCGTCACCCTCCGCGTCGAACAGGCCGCCCCCGGTGCCGTAGTAGCCCCAGTCGTTGGTGCGGCAGTCGTTCGGCTGCTTGATGCAGACCGTGTGGCGCAGGGCCAAGCGTGCGAACTCCCCGAGATCGGCAGCGAGCTGCAGCCGCTCGGCGGTGAACAGGTTGCGGCTCGTGTCCGGCAGGGCCGGGCGGGCCAACACGGTGTCTAGCACCCTACGCAGTGTGTCCGCCGGGGCTGTGCCGAGGGAAAGGCGGACGCGGTGGAACAGCAACGTCAGATAGGCCGGGGACGTCGGGTCGGCGGACACGGCATCGGCCAGGAGCTGGCCATCCCCCACCTCGTCCGGCTGCATCAGCGCCAGGGCGGCGATTAGCCAGGTGGGATCGTGCGTGGCGCCGTAGCGGTCCTGCGCATGCGCCAAGGCCGTAGTGCGGTGCCCTTCGGCGGCCTTTGCCCGGTCGAGGGCGCTGCCGGCATCGTCCGGCACCTCGGGCGGGGCGGACGCCCCGGTCTTGAAGGTGGCGATCCAGTCCAGCAGCTCCGGCG
>CAXTUO010000247.1:4405-6000 GCA_964247175.1 uncultured Acetobacteraceae bacterium
GCGAGGGCTCGCCGCAGCAGGGCGCGCACGCGGAGATACGGCGCCGCCGCACGCCAAGGGGAGGCCGCGTCGGCCGCAATGGCGGCGAACGCAGCGGCGGCGCCCGGGTAGTCTGCTTCGTAGAACAGCAGCGCCGCCCCCTGATACGCATGGTCGGCCCGCAGCCAATCGGGCGCGCCATCCGGCAAAGGGGGCAGTGCGACGCCAGGCTTGGCGCAGGCGGTGAAAACGGCGTCCTGCCCCGCCAGCCAGGCATGCAGCTCGGGCGAGTCGGCGCCGTGGGCCCCCGAGCGGTCGTTCAGCGTAGCCGTGGCGTTGCGGAAGGCATCATCCAGGCAATTCGGGATGCTGGTGTAGTCCGGCCCGGGCCGCTCGGTCGGCAGGTTGGCATCGAGCGGAGGCGCGCCGGGCACCGTCCTGCGCGCCTCCAGCCAGGCAGTCACCCCGCCTGGCCCGTCGTCCCGCGCGCCGCAGCACGGGATGGAGAGCGCCTCGCCCACCGTGTCCGGCACCGCCTTGCCATGCAAGCGGCGCCAGGCCACGAATTGCAGGCTGGCAGGGCTGGTGGCCAGCAGCACGCCGGGCGTGCCTGTGTACAGCATCTCCCGCTCGGCCCGGGTGCCGCCGAACTCGTTCAGCGCCCAGCTCGCCGCCGGCCCGTCCGTGGACGCGGCGGCCGGATACGCGGCGAGAAGCAGCAGGACGGGAAGCAGGCGGCGGTTCATGGCGGTTTGGTCCCCAAGGCGGCGGAAAGGGACGCCTCGTCCCACGGTCGAGGATTGAACACGTAGGTGCGGCGGCCCGGCGGCATGGTGACGGGCGCGTCCAGCGACACGCCGACCGCACCGCGGCACGCTGGAAGGCGGAAGTCGCCCCCCGTCTCCAGCCGCGCACGCAGGCGCAGGCCATCTCGCCCCATGCGGAACAGCATGGGCACGATCTCATCCACCGGGGCCTCAGCCAGCCAGGCCTCCCCGTCGCACCAGGATGCCAGCGCCGTCATGGACAAGCGCGTGCCCGGCGGCAGGCCGGCCCGGACGCCGCCCAGCATGTCCAGCAGGGCCCGGCGCTGGCTTTGCCGCACCTCCATGTCCAGCTGCACGGAGGCGTGGCCCGCGCTGAACGAGAGCGCCGCCGAGACGACCCGGTCGCGCAGCGCGCCCGTCCAGGCCAGAGGCACGGACTGGTCGATCTCGACATGCACCACGGCCACGAGCGACGAAGCGGCGGCGATCTGCAACGGGAACCGGCGGCCGCGCATCACCTCGATCGCATCGCCGCGCAGCCGGATGAACCCGACCACGGCGGCGACACCGATGCCCGGCGGCAGGGCAAGCAGGTGCTCCGGGCGCTCCCAGGCCCAGAGCACGCGCGATGCCTCCGCCTGCACGGGCTCCCCGGAACTGAGCAGCAGTGCTGCCGTGAACCAAGCGAGCGGCCGGCGCCAATGGGATGCGCCCTCCTTCGTCGTCTCCTCCCTGAACGTCCGCCTTGCCACGCCGCACCGTCCCACACGCGCGATTGTTCGCGTGCCATCGGCCTCAAGCAGCACGTCGATACATATACGTTATAAGCGCCTACATGCCTACGGTGAA
>CAXTUO010000248.1:0-5969 GCA_964247175.1 uncultured Acetobacteraceae bacterium
AGGCGGCCGGGTTCGTGCACACGCTGAACGGGTCGGGCGTCGCGGTCGGGCGGGCGCTGATCGCCGTCATGGAGAACTATCAGCAGCCGGACGGCACGATCCGCGTGCCGCCGGCGCTCCTGCCCTACATGGCTGGGGCGGCGGTGCTACACGGCGCCTAGCCAGGCGTCGGGCACCAGGGCGTAGCCTTCCGACCGCTTCTGCACGAATGAGAAGGCCGGGAAGTGCAGGTGCATGCCGGCCACCATGAGGCGGTCCCGTGCGGTCATGTCGAGCGCGCGGAGGCGGCTCCGCGTGGCCTCGTCGGGGTCCGTGTCGAAGATCATGCCCACCTCGGGCCGGCGCGACTGCACGTCCTGCACATGCAGCACGTCGCCCCAGATCAGCAGCGCGGCGTCGCCGGAGGTCACAAGGTATCCCGTGTGCCCCGGCGTATGGCCCGGCAGCGGGTGCGCCTGGATGCCGGGTGCAACATCGGTCCCGCTGAACAGCCGCAGCCGCGAGCGGTAGGGCGCCACCGCGGCCTGCGCTCCGGCGAAGGACGGCTTCCGGTCTTCCGGCGCAGCCGCGGCGACTGCTTCGTTCAGCCAGAAGTCGGCCTCACCCTGCGGGATGACGAGTTCGGCGTTCGGGAACATCGCCGTGCCCGCCGGGCTGGCGAGGCCGCTGATGTGGTCAACGTGCAGGTGGGTCAGCAGGATGGCATCCACTTGGCCCGGCGTCGCCCCGGCCGCCGCGAGGCCAGCCTGCAGATGACCCAGCGTCGGCGCCATTGCCTTGCCCGCGCCCGTGTCGATCAGGATCGTGGCCCCGCCGCCCTGGACCAGGAAGGCGTTCACGCTGGTCCGCGGCGTGGGCAGGCGGAACGCCTCCTGCAGCATCGCCGAGGCCGCCTCCGGCTCGATGCCGCGCATCGCGCCGAGCGGCAGGTCGAACGCCCCGTCATTGATGGCGGTCACCACCAGGTCGCCGATGCGGCGGCGGTAGAAGCCGGACGCCTGCGTGGTCTCGGTCATGCTGCTTCCTCCTGCGGGCGGGCCACGCCGAGGCGGCCGGCCAGGTCCTCGATGAACTGCCAGGCGACCCGGCCGGACCGGGCGCCGCGCGTGACCGACCACTCGACGGCCTGAGCATGCAGCGCGTCGCGCCCGATGGGCAAGGCGAGCTGGTCGGCATACCCGTCCACCATGGCGAAGAACGCGTCCTGGTCGCAGTTGTGGAAGCCGATCCACAAGCCGAAGCGGTCGGACAGCGAGACCTTCTCCTCGACCGCCTCGCCGGGGTTGATCGCCGTGGACCGCTCGTTGTCGATCATGTCGCGCGGCATCAGGTGGCGGCGGTTGCTGGTGGCGTAGAACAGCACGTTGGCCGGGCGCCCCTCGATGCCGCCGTCCAGCACGGATTTCAACGCCTTGTAGTCGGCGTCCTCCCGCTCGAACGACAGGTCGTCGCACAGGATCAGGCAGCGGCGCGGGCGTCCGCGCAGCAGGTTCAGCAGGTCCGGCAGGGTGCGGATGTCCTCCCGGTGTATTTCAATGAGCGCCAGGGCGCCGGGCGCGTCCCCGTTGGCGACGGCGTGCGCGGCCTTGACCAGCGACGACTTGCCCATCCCCCGCGCGCCCCACAGCATGGCGTTGTTGGCCGGCAGCCCGCGGGCGAAGCGCAGGGTGTTGTCGAGCACCTGCCGTTTCTGCCGTTCGATGCCTTGCAGCAGGCCGATATCCACCCGGGACACGCGCGGCACCGGGACCAGGTGCGCCGGCGACGGCTCCCACACAAAGGCGTCGGCGTCGAGGAGGTCCGGCGCGGGCGGCGGCGGGGGCGCCAAACGGTCCAGCGCGTCGGCGATGCGGGTCAGCAGGGCTGTGTCCAACGGAGCTCCTTGGCGTACGATGGCTGGGGTGACGGCTTGACGGGGCGGGGCCTCAAACTATGGTCCCGGCGCAACCACGGCAACCCAGGATGACCATGCTGATCTCCCCCGCCTACGCCCAGGACACCGCCGGATTGCTGGGCGGCGTGACCAACTTCCTGCCGCTGGTGCTGATCTTCGGCGTGTTCTACTTCCTGCTGATCCGGCCACAGCAGACGCGGGCCAAGGAGATGAAGGCGATGCTGGCGGCGCTGCGCCGGGGCGACCGCGTGGTGACGGCGGGCGGCATCCTCGGCACGGTGCAGCGGGTGAAGGAAGGCAGCGACGAGATCGAGGTCGATATCGCCCCGAACGTGCGCGTCACCGTGGTGCGCGACACCATCACGACGGTGGTGAAGCCGGTCGCCGCGAACGACGCGAAGCCCGGCTGAACGCGCCCCCTTTCCCGGAGGCCGGGAAAGGGGGCCGCAGGGTCAGCCCAACTGGCTCGCGGCGAACTCGTAGTTGGCCAGCTTGTCCAGCCAGTTGGACACGTAGTCCGGGCGGCGGTTGCGGAAGTCCAGGTAGTAGCTGTGCTCCCACACGTCGCAGCCGAGCAGCGCCTTGCCCTCGCCGGTCGCCAGCGGGTTGGAGCCGTTTGGCGTCTTGGTCACTTTCAGCTTGCCGTCGCTGCCCAGCACCAGCCAGGCCCAGCCGGAACCGAACTGGCCGACAGCCGCCGCCTTGAACGCATCCTTGAACGCCTGGACGCTGCCGAAGTCGCCGGTGATCTTGCTCTCCAGGGTGCCGGGGATGCTGCCGCCCTGCGGCGACATGTTCTGCCAGAACAGGATGTGGTTCCAGTGCTGCCCGGCGTTGTTGAACACCGGCGCCATGTCGGCCTTGCCGTTGCTGGCCTGGATGATCTCTTCCAGCGACTTGCCGGCCAGCGCCGGGTTCTTCTCGACGAAGCCGTTCAGCGCCGTGACGTAGGCCTGGTGGTGCTTGTCGTGGTGCAGCTCCATCGTCTCCTGGCACATGCCGCGCTCGGCAAGCGCGCTGTGCGGATAGGGGAGGGGGGGGAGTTCGAATGCCATGGGTCGGTCCTCTAAATAACGTGGCGCAGATTGGGACGCGCCGCAGATTGGTCGCGCGGCGCCCAAGGCGTCAAGGTTGGGCGCGTCAAGGTTGCGCGGCGTGACGCTTGGGGCCACACACCGCCGCCATGCCGTCCCAGTTGTCCCCTTGCGGAGAGATCGTCCGCCGCCACGACCCTGACCGCTTCCTCACCGCGCTGTTCGCCCCGGCCGCCCTGCGGGATGCGCTGTTCGTGCTGTATGCCGTGAACCACGAGCTGGCGCGGGCGCGGGAGGTCGTCTCCAACCCGATGCTGGCGCTGATCCGGCTGCAATGGTGGCGGGAAGTGGCGGAGGGCGCCCGGCGCCGTCATGAAGTCGCCGGGCCGCTCGGGGAGGCGCTGGACGCGGGCCGGCTGCAGGCGGCGGACCTGCTGACGATGATCGACGGGCGGGAAGCGGAAACCGAGCCGATGGAGACGGAGGCCGCGTTCCGCGACTACCTGCGGGCCGCCGCGGGCGGCGTGGCGGTGGCGGCGGGACGGGCGCTCGGTGCCACCGGCCCGGCGCTCGATGCCTTGCGGGACCTGGGCGCCGCCTACGGCGCGGCGGGGGTGCTGCGCAGCGTTCCCGCCTTGGCCCGGCAGTCCCGCTGCGTGCTGCCCGAGGACGTGCTGGCGCGGCACGGCCTCGGTCCCGAGGACGTCATCGCCGACCCGGACCGCGCCGCCTTGCAAGGCGTGCGGGCGCATATCGCCGCGATCGGGTCCGAGTGGCTGGCAGCCGGCCGGGCGTGCCGGTTGCCGAAGCAGGCGGTCGCCGCGGCGTTACCGGCCGTGCTCGCCGCGCGGGACCTGGCGCGGCCCCGTTATGAGCCGCGCGGCCTGGCGGACCGCGTGGCGGTGACGACCGCTGCCTTGCGGGGCCGGGTTTGATGGAGGAAGCTGGGCGGCTCAATCGGCCCGACCGACCGCAGCGATGGGGGGCCGGGCTTCGTCATCATGGCGCGGTCCCATGAAGCGGCCCGGCTTCGGGATTGCAGCCCACACGCGGTCAACGGCGGCCAGGATCGGCTTCTTCCGCATGAGGATCGGCCGTTCGATCAACGTCCAGGACAGCCAGGCGCAGGCCGCCGTCAAGGGCAACGAGATCAGCATCGTCAGCAAACCGGAGCGGATGCCCGGAACCGCATGCAAGATCGACTGCTGGATCGGCCAGTGGAACAGGTACACGCCATAGGACAGGTCGCCGAACGGGATTGCCGGCGGGCGCATCAGCCCGAGCCAGACCGTCAGGTAAGCGACAGGGAATGCAGCCAGGTACGAGGCGTTGGGTATCTGCAGGAACACCGCCGTTGCCAGCGCCGAGATGACGCCCAGGACGTTGGAATAAGGGATCACGTCGCGATACAAATAAAGGCTGACCGCGGCCAGGAAGCAGACGACCAGCACCCTGCCCGGTACGTGCGTCACGCCGCTGATGGAAGGGCCGGTCAACGCCCGCACGGTGAACGCAAGCGAGAGCGCGGCGACGATGGCGGCAAAGGCGAGTCGCCGCTTGATCACCCTCGAAACGGCCAGCAGCACCAATGCCAAGTAGCACTCAAGCTCGAACGGAATGGTCCATAGCTGCCCGTTCACCAGGCCCTGGGAAGGTTCTTCGTCGAACACGCCTGGAAGATAGAAATGGATGTCGCCGACGATGTTGAGGAAGTAGGTCCAGAACCCTTTGCTGCCGAGATACTGCGATGCCGGCAGGGTCGTGAAGGTCAACCCGATGATCACGGCAGACAGCGTGATCTCAACCGCGAGGGCAGGGATCAACCGGATGAAGCGCAGCGTGACGAACTGGTACAGCCGGGTCCGACCCAAGCTCCCGGTCACCAAGAACCCTGACAAGGCGAAGAAGAGGGGGATGATCGCGGCGGGAAGGAACCGGAACGGCCCCGACCACCATTTTGCGTCAAGCTCAAGCGAATGTGCGGTGAGCGCGAAGGCGTGCCAGCCGAGGACGGCGACGGATAGGCCGATCCGAAGGTAATCGAACCCGGTGGTGGCACCGCCCGCGCCCTGCATCTTGTCCTGGAATGTCGGAAGCCGGGCCACGATGACCTCTTGCGTTGCAGCGGGACGTGCTATTGGGGGCCGGAGTGACGCGCGCCTACATTTGTTAGACGCTTGGCATCACGGTTCTGCTACTTCGAGGAGCCTGGTCCGGGCGCCGGGCGGACCAGCGCATGAATAGAACCTTTATCACTCCTCCGGCTCGGTGGTGAACAGCAGCGGGTAGCCCTTGGCCCGTCCCGCATCAGTCGCGTTGGTCGCCTTCGCCTCCGCGACGTCCTTGGTGTAAACGGACACGACGCAGACGCCCCGCTTGTGCGCGGTGATCATCACGCGCTGCGCCTGGTCCTCAGTCACGCGGAACTCCGCTTTCAGGACCCTGACGACGAACTCGCGCGGGGTGAAGTCGTCGTTGACCAGGATGACCTTGTGCATCTTCGGCCGTTCGACCTTGACTGCGAGCCTGAGCCTTGGCGTCGTGACGGTGTCATTCATTGGAAAAGCTGCTCCAGATGGCGGCCTGACCCATGCCGCCACCGTTTACCGCATCGCTCCGCCCCCGTCACGCCCGCCTCCTCACGCCCGGTGCAGGGCCAGCACGATCTCGACCGCGATCAGCAACTCCATCAGCCCGGTCCGGCTGCTGTTCGCCTCGTGGCCGAGATCGATGGCGTAGGCGACGTCGTAAAGCCGCAGGGCCGTGACATGGCCCGAGCGGACGTGAGACTCCGCGGCCACACTCAGGCGGTTTTGCGCAGCTTGGGCGTGGCCTCCGGCAGCAGGGGGCGGAGGAAGCGACCGGTGTGGCTGGCCGGGCTGGCGGCGATGTCCTCGGGCGTGCCCTCCGCCACGACGCGCCCGCCGCCCTCGCCGCCCTCGGGTCCCAGGTCCAACACCCAGTCGGCGGTCTTGATGACCTCCAAGTTGTGCTCGATCACCACGACCGTGTTGCCCTGGGCCACCAGCGCGTGCAGCACC
>CAXTUO010000249.1:0-5950 GCA_964247175.1 uncultured Acetobacteraceae bacterium
GACCGCGGGGCCGCATGAGCCGGATCGCCTACGTCAACGGGCGCTACCTGCCGCAACGCGACGCGTCCGTGAACGTGGAGGACCGCGGCTACCAGTTCGCCGATGGGATCTACGAGGTCGTCCACCTGTACCGCGGCCGGTTCATCGACAGCGACCGTCACTTGGCACGGCTGGAACGCTCCTTGGCCGAGGTGCGGATCGCCATGCCCATGGGCCGGCAGGCCTTGCTCCGCGTGCTGGCCGAGGTGGCGCGGCGCAACCGGGTGCAGGATGGGCTGCTCTACATGCAGGTGACGCGCGGCGTCGCCCGGCGCGACCACGCTTTCCCCAGCCATGCCGTGAAGCCGGCGCTGGTGGTGACGGTGCGCCGTATCCCGCCTTATCCCACCGAGATCGAGCGTTGGACGGCCCGCGCCATCACCCACCCGGACCTGCGCTGGGCGCGGTGCGACATCAAATCGACGGGATTGCTGCCCAACGTGCTGGCCCGGCAGGCGGCGGTCGAGCAGGGGGCGGCCGAGGCCATCCTGATCGACAACGCCGGCATGGTGACGGAAGGCGCCGCGACAAGTTTTTGGATCGTGGATGAGGAGGGCCGGCTACGCACCCGGCATCTGGATCACAGCATCTTGCCGGGCTGCACCCGCGGCGCGCTGCTGGCGGTCATGGGGGATGCGGGCATCGCCTTTGCCGAGCAGGCATTCAGCGAGGCCGAGCTGCGCACGGCGCGGGAAGCGTTCCTGACCAGCGCCACCAGCTTCGTGAAGCCCATCGTGGCGATCGACGGCCGGCCGGTCGGCGATGGCCGGGTTGGCCCAGTGGCCCGCAAGCTGTTCGCGTTGTTCGCCCGACACGTCCACGGCATGTCCAACGCCGCTTAGAGCCTATCCCGGTCGGCAGCGGCTGAGGGCCGGCGAGGGATTTCTCGTGCTGCGCAGGAAGCGCCGCAGTCCCCGATGCCTGTGCATCGGGGCAAGGCGCTGACGCACCCAATGCGAAAAAGCGCCGCTGGACCGACCCGATGCCGACCGGGATAGGCTCTTAGGGTTGTTTCGCCGGGCGACGTTGCTAGGTTTGTTTGGCCGGCCCATATCCGGGTTTGCGGCAGCACCCTTGTGTCTTCGGCATCGTGCCGGAAGCACACAACAAATAGGACACGAACGTGGCCACTGAGAAATCGCAGAATGTTCAGGATGTTTTCTTGAACCATGTGCGCAAGTCCAAAACCCCTGTCACCGTCTTTCTCGTCAATGGCGTCAAGCTGCAGGGCATCATCACCTGGTTCGACAACTTCTCGGTGCTGCTGCGCCGGGATGGCCACACGCAGCTCGTCTATAAACATGCGATCAGCACCGTGATGCCGGGCGCGCCGATCCAGCTTTTTGACGCCAGCAAGGTCGAAGCCGCGGTGCAGGAGGCGGGTTCTGGCAGCAACGCCGGCTGACACTGCCGCCGCGCCGACCCGCGCGGCGGTTGTCCTGCCTTGGGAGAAGCCGTCCCGGCAGGACGCTTCCCGCGCGGCGGACGCCCAGGTGGCCGAAGCGGTCGGCTTGGCCGCTTCAATTGGGCTGGTGGTGGTGCACAGCGCCGTTCTGCCGTTGCGCACGCGGCGGTCGGCGACGTTGCTGGGCCAGGGCCAGGTCGCCACGGTTGGCGAAGCGATCCATGCCGAGGAGGTGGCGGTTGCGGTCGTCGATGCGCAGCTCACCCCGGTGCAGCAGCGCAACCTGGAACGGGCCTGGGACTGCAAGGTCATCGACCGCACCGGCCTGATCCTCGATATTTTCGGGGAGCGCGCGCGCACCAAGGAAGGCGCCCTGCAGGTCGAGCTGGCCCACCTTGAATACCAGCGCAGCCGGCTCGTGCGCTCCTGGACCCACTTGGAACGGCAGCGCGGCGGCTTCGGCTTCCTGGGCGGACCCGGCGAAACCCAGATCGAGGCCGACCGGCGGCTGATCGGCGACCGCATCGTGCGGGTCAAGAAGGAGCTGGAGCAGGTGCGGCGCACCCGCGGCCTGCACCGCAGCGCCCGGCAGCGCGTGCCCTATCCCATCGTCGCCTTGGTGGGTTACACCAACGCCGGCAAGAGCACGCTGTTCAACACCCTGACCGGGGCCGAGGTGCACGCGCAGGACCAGCTCTTCGCGACGCTCGACCCGACCATGCGCGGCCTGACGCTGCCGTCGCACCGCCGGGTCATCCTGTCGGACACCGTGGGCTTCATCAGCGACCTGCCGACCGAACTGGTGGCCGCATTCCGGGCGACGCTGGAAGAGGTGAGCGAGGCCGACGTCATCCTGCACATCCGCGATGTCGCCCACCCCGACAGCGCGGCGCAGCGCGCCGATGTGGTCCGCGTTCTGGACGGCATGGTGAAGGATGGCGTGCTGGATGCCGACTGGCCGTCCCGCACCATTGAAGTGCTGAACAAGGCGGACCTTCTGGGCGGCATCGAGGCCGTGCCGGCCCGGGATGGCTGCATTGCCGCCTCCGCCATCACCGGCGACGGCCTGCCCGCGCTGTCCCGGGCGATTGATGACCGGATTTCGGCAGGCATGGAGGTGGCCGACTACCACCTCCCGGCGTCCGATGGCGCGCGGATGGCCTGGCTGTACGAACACGGCGAGGTAATGGAGCGGCGGGACGAGGAGGACGGCGTACACATGGTCGTCCGCATGCTCGCCGCCAATCGCGCGCGGTTCGAGCGCGGCGCGTGAGCGCCGCAGGGGAGTTGGCCGAGGTCGTGCAGTTGGTCCGGGCCGTGGGCCGTGCCGAGATCATGCCGCGGTTCCGTCACCTGGCGCCCGGCGATGTTCACGCGAAGACCGGGCCGCTCGACCTCGTGACGGCCGCCGACGAACAGGCCGAGCTGCGCCTGGCCACGGGCTTGGGCCGGCTGTTCCCCGGCTGCACCGTGGTAGGGGAGGAAGCCGCGTCGCGCGACCCGGCGCTGCTTGGCACGATTGCCGACGCGGATCTCTGCTTCCTGGTGGACCCGGTGGACGGGACGGCCAATTTCTGCGCCGGGCTGCCGCTGTTCGGCACGATGATCGCGGCGGTGCGCCGGGGCGTGGTGGTTGGCGCGGTGATCCACGATCCCGTCGGCGACGACACGGCGGTGGCCGTGGCGGGGCAGGGGGCTTGGTTGGAAAACGCTTCAGGGGACCGGGCCGCCCTGCGCGTCGCGGCGCCCGTGCCGCTGGCCGCCATGGCCGGCTCCCTTTCGTGGAGATACCTGCCGGAGCCGCTGCAATCCCGGGTGTGCCGCAACCAGCCGCGGCTGGGCGGGGCGTGGGACTACCGCTGCGCCGCGCACCAATACCGCATGCTGGCGGCGGGGCACTGCCATTTCAGCATCTACCACCGCCTGATGCCGTGGGATCACGCGGCGGGATGGCTGCTGCACCGGGAAGCCGGCGGCTGGTCGGCGCGTCTCGACGGCACGCCATACAGCCCGGCGCAAACCGGCGGCGGCCTGATCTGCGCGCCGGACGAGGCGAGCTGGCAGGCGCTCCGGTCGGCCTTGTTCGAGGATTGAGCTACTCGGTCCGCTTCACGGCGGCCCAAAGCGACTCCATCGCGTCGAGCGTTGCGTCCGCCGGGCTTTGCCCCGCCTCCGCCAAGCGGCGCTCCACCGCGTTGAACCGGCGCGTGAACTTCGCATTGGCGGCGTGGAGGCAGGCTTCCGGGTCTAGGCCCAGCTTGCGCGCCAGGTTGGCAACGACGAACAGGATGTCGCCGACCTCATCCGCCAGCCGGTCCGGGTCGGCGCCGGGCAGTTCGGCGCGGAGTTCCGCGACCTCCTCATCGCGCTTGTCCAGCACGGCGGGCGCGTCCGGCCAATCAAAGCCGACCCGGCCGGCCCGGGCGGTGAGCTTCGCGGCGCGGGTCAGCGCGGGCAGCCCCGCGGACACCCCGGCCAGGACCCCCGTTTCGGCGCGGGTCAGGCGCTCCCGGGCTTTCTGCTCTTCCCAGCCCGGCGGTCCCGGCGCGCCCGTCCCGGGCGGCGCCGGCGCGTCCGGCCCGGCGGGGAAGACGTGGGGGTGACGCCGGATCATCTTGTCCGTGATGGCGCGGGCGACATCGGCAAAGCCGAACGCGCCGGCTTCCTCGGCCATCCGCGTGTGGTAAACCACCTGGAACAGCAGGTCCCCGAGTTCGTCAGGAAGCGCCGCCATGTCGCGCCGGGCGATGGCGTCGGCGACCTCGTACGCTTCCTCGACCGTGTAGGGCGCGATCGTCTCGAAGCTCTGCGCCTGGTCCCACGGGCACCCCGAAGTGGGATCGCGAAGCGCCGCCATGACGTGAAGCAGGCGGGCGATCTGCCGCCGCGCCTCCTCCGTCACCGGGTCCGTCAAGCGGCGTCTGCCAGCCGCACTCCGCAGGCGTCAAACGTTTCAAACAAGCGGGCCGCGGCGTCTCCGTTCAATCGCAGGTGCGGCGGGCGGATGTTCAGCCAGGCGTCGTCCCCGGTGTGGCGCGCGACCAGCGCCTTCAGGCCCGGGATCAGCGCCGCCGAGGTCACGGCCTGGCGCAGCGCGGTCAGCACCTCCTGCGCCGCGGCCCCGGCATCGGCGTCCCAGCCCGCGTAAACCTGCGCGTTCACCGCGGAGGTCACGTTGCTGGCCGCCGAGATCGACCCGGCGCCCCCGGCCTGCAGAAGCTGGTGCAAATGGCTGTCATCCCCGCAATACACCTCGAACCCGTCCCGGGCGAAGTGCTCGACATAGGCGCGGGTGTTGGCAAAGTCGCCGCTGCTGTCCTTGATGCCCTTGATCGCGCCGGGGTAGGCATGCAGCAGGCGGCCGACCAGCGCCACGGTGAACGGCACCGCGGACTGCGCGGGGAAGTGATACAGGAACACCCGCGTGCCGCCGCCAACGCGCTGGACGACCTCGCTGAACCAGGCGAACAAGCCGTCCTCGCTCGGGTTCTTGTAGAAGAAGGGCGGCAAAACGAGGACGCCGGGGCAGCCGAGGTCGGCGGCGTGCCGGGCCAGCAGCACCGTGTCGGTCAAGGCCGGCGTGGCGACGCCGGGCAACAGGCGGGCGGGCGGGATGCCACGTTCGACCAAGCCCTCCAGCACCGCCATGCGCTCCGACACGCCGAGCGAGTTGGCCTCGCCCGTCGTGCCCAGGACGCCCAAACCGTTGCAGCCCTGGGCCAGCAGCCAGCGGCAATGGGCGGCCATGCGGTCAAGGTCAACCGAAAGGTCCGCGCGCATCGCCGTCAGCACGGCTGCGTTCACGCCGCCGTACAGCGCATCCTTCATCATTCCAACCTCTGCTTGATGCGGCGCGGCACGCGCGGCGAGCGTCCGGGCCAGTCCACGACATGATGCTCCAGCGGCCCGGCCCGGCGCTCGTTCACCACCCGGCCGCGCACCGAAACGCCGGCGCTGTGCACGGTTTCCGGGTCGCCGGACACCAGCGGGTGCCACCACGCGAGGTCCTTGCCCTCGGCCAGGCGGCGGTAGGCGCAGGTGGGCGGCAGCCAGTCGATGTCGTCCAGGGTGTCCGGGGTCAGCGCGACGCAATCGGGAACCTTGGCCTGCCGGGTTTCATACTGGCTGCAGCGGCAGGTCGTGCCGTCCAGCAGGCGGCACGACACGTTGGTGAACGACAGCTCCTCCGTCTCGTCGTCCCGCAGCTTGTGCAGGCAGCAGCGGCCGCAGCCGTCGCACAGCGATTCCCATTGCGCCCGGGTCATGCGGTCCAGCGGCGTCGTCGTCCAGAAAGACTGGTCCATGACGCGCAGCTTAGCCAACGCCGGGCAGAACGGAAAGGGCTACCGGCGCGGGGCGCCGAGCGGCTGCTGCTGGATCGGCGCGGACCGCGGCGCCGGCTGCGGCGGCCCAGGCTGCAGCGGCACGGGCGGGGGCAAGGCCGTGGGCGATGCCGGCTCGGCCTGCTGGCCGTACTGGATCAGCACCTGCCGCAGCGGATCGGCC
>CAXTUO010000250.1:0-5935 GCA_964247175.1 uncultured Acetobacteraceae bacterium
GTGCGGCATAGCAGCCGCGTTTGGCGTAATGGGCGTGCAGGTAGCGGACGCCGGGGTTGGCAAGGAATTGCTCGATGACGCCTTCGAGGTCTTGCCCGGCGACGACATCCGCGTCCACCATCCGGTGGCCGCCGTCAAAGGCGCGGAGCGAGATCAAGCGCAGGCGCAGCGGCTCCGGCACCTCATCGGTTGCGTCATAGGCCCGGTCCGCTCCTTCGTGGACGAAGATCGCGTGGCTGGCGCGATAGGGCGTGGCGGCCGGCTGGTGGGTGTCGTTGAGCAGCAGCAGCGTTTCGCCCGGCTCGGCGTCCCGGATCTCGACGCGGTCCGGGAGACCCGGCTTCGCGTCGGCGACTTGACGTCCGACGCCCTGTGCGGCGAGTTCGTCGTCGGGCAAGCCATAAAGGTGGCGGAACGGCGCCGGGTCGAGGCCGATGATGCGAAAGGACATGGGAAGCTCCTTTTGTAGGGTAGGCCGAAGCGTTATGGGCCGCGCCGTCCCGTCAGCCATCCCGATCCTTGCTGTTCAATCCCAAGCCGAACGCCTGCGCCCGGTGGCGTCGCGGCATGCGGGCGCCGCCACGTTTTTGCCATCCGGACGGATGAAGCTTATCACGAAACCGCGTTTGCACTCCGTTAACACAGGAATTCTGCGATGAAGAAGCTTACTGCCTTGATGCTTGCCGGCACTGCGGCCACCGCGCTCATGGCGACTCCCTTGGCCGCACGTGCCGAAGACAGCCAGCCGCAGCCGAAAGGCGGCACGCTCAAAGGCGCCGCGGTGGGCGGCGTGGCCGGCCACATGATGGGCGGGCACACCAAGACCGGTGCCGCGGTCGGCGCGGTGGCCGGCCACCATGAGAAAGCCAAGTCCCAGGACCGCATCAACGCAGGCGGACAGCCGTAACCGGGGCACCGTTAGGCCGGCGCAAGCCGGCCTGATCGCCGGCCAGCCGCGCCGACGGCATCCGCCGGCGATCCTGGAAACGCCTCAACCAGCGCGGCGCTGAGCCGCTTGCCATCCGGCATCGGCGAGGTGTCAAAGCCGCCGGCCATCCGCTAGGGTGGCCGCCATGGCCGCTGCCAGAAGCGGCCGGACCATGGGACGGATCATCGGCCATCGACGAGATCGTTGACATCAGCGGCCGCAAGGTGACGCGGCGGCGTCAAGCCCTCCTGCGCGTCGGCGGCCCCGTGCTGGGCGTGGCGCTTGTCATCTTGTCCATCCTGGGTGTCGCGTCTTACAGCTACCAGGCGAACCGGGCCGGCGCGCTGGCGCTGTCCGGAGCGGTGCTGGACGCGCTGCAGGCGCGCATCGCGCAGCAAGTCAGCAGCTATCTCAGCCCGGCGACCCAGGCGGCGCTGATCGCCCGCGACATGGTGGCCCGCAACGCCATTCCCGAGGGCCAAGCGGCCATCGAGGGCTTCGCCGCCAGCATGCTCAACCAGGTGCCGAACCTGGAAGGCTTCTACGTCGGCACCGGCGACGGCGACTTCACCATGGTGCGGCGCAACCCGGCGGGCGGCACCGACACGAAGCTGATCGTGAACCGCCCCGATGCGCGCCAGGTTTCCTCCGTGCACCTGGATGCCGCCGGCCAGGTGGTGGACCGCACCACCAACCCGCAGGACGACTTCGACCCGCGGGAACGCGTCTGGTATCAGGGCGCCCTGAAAACCGGTGGGGTGTACTGGTCGTCGCCGTACATCTTCTTCACCACGCAGGCGCCGGGCATCACCGCGTCGATCCGCCTCAAGCAGCCGGACCGGGCGGACCGCGTGTTCGGGGTCGATATCACGCTAGAGGCACTGTCAGGCTTTCTTTCCTCCTTGCAGATCGGTCGCACCGGGCGGGCCGCCATCATCGACGGCGCCGGCGGCGTGATCGCAGCACCCAACCTGCAACGGCCCACCGGCGCGGATGGCCGGCAGGCGGTGCCCACCGCGACCAGCGCCCTGGCCGACCCGGCGCTCATCGACGCATACGACCGCTTCCGCGTCGATGGGTATGGCAACCGCGTCATAAACGTCGGCGGCACGCCCCATGTGGCCATCGCGTCGCGCTTGCCGGCTGCCGGGCAGGACTGGGTGCTGCTGATCGCGGCGCCGCAATCCGACTTCACCGGGTTCGCCGAGGACAGCAGCCGCAAGGACGCCCTGCTGTCGCTCATCACCATCGGGCTCGCCGGCCTGCTCGGGCTGCTGCTGGTGCGGCAGAACCGGCGGGCCGACCTCCTGGCGCGGCGGCTGGCCCGGCAGGGCGAGGCCAGCACGCGCGAAGCCCAGGCGCTTACGGCCCTGGCGGCGCAGCCCGGCCTGTTCGACCCGGCGCAGCCGGCGCCGGGCTTGACCGAGGGCCTGGCGGAACTGAGCGCCGCCCGGCGCGCCAGCATCTGGCGCCTCGCCGGCGCGGGGCGGGTGCTGCGCTGCGAGGACCAGTTCGAGCCGCAGGGCGGCCACGTCGAGGGATTGGAGCTGTCGCGCTCGGAGCTGCCGCGGTTCTTCCGGTCGTTGGACGAGGGAGAGACGGTCGAGGAGGCCGACGCGGCGGCGGACGCGCGCACCGCCGAGCTGCACCGCCTGTTGATGCGCCCGTTCGGCAGCCGCACCCTGTCGGTGCTGCCGGTGCGCGGACCCGGCGGCGTGTCCGGCGCGGTGCTGCTTGAGGATGCGGCCGAACCCGGGCGGGCGCGCAGCTTCGCGCAGGCGGTGTCGAGCATTGCCGCGATGCGCATGGCCGGGCACCCACGCGAGGCGGAGGCCGCAATCCCCGCCCCGGCCGCGGCCGGACCCGCCCCGGACTTCCCGGCCGCCGAGGCCGCGGGCGCGCGCAACGCGGCGCTTGTGCCCGACCCGTCCGGCCTTTCAGCCGCGCAGTTCCCGTCGGTCGCCGTCATGACCCTGCATTTCGAGGACGCGCTTTCCACCGTCCAGTCCGACCAGGCGGGCGTCACGGCCCTGGCGGACGCATTGGCCCAGGCCATGCAGGGGATCGCCGCGCAGTTCGCGCTGCCCTACATGAAGCTTGTCGGCCACGAGCTCGTCGCCGCGGCGGGCTGCACCGCGGCGCCGGACCCGCTCGCAGTCGTGCGCCTGGCCGACGCCGCCTTGGCGGCGCGCGAAGCCTGCCTCACGCTGCTGGCGAGATCGGGGCTGGAGCCGGTGTTCCATATCGGCATCGACCTCGGCGCGGCGCTCGGCTGCACCCTTGGCCACGAGCCGCGGGTGTTCAACCTGTGGGGCGACGTGATCCGCATGGCGGCGCTGATGGCGCAAAGCGCCTCGGACAGCGGCTCGATCCAGGTCAGCGAGCGCGCCTACGAGCCGTTGCGCCAGCAGTTCCTGTTCCGCCCGCGCGGCGTGTTCTACGCGCCGCGCGTCGGCACGGCGCGCATCTTCACCCTGGCGGGCCGCCGGTGAGCCGGGGTCTCGCCATCCGGCCGGCGCTGGCCGCCGTGGGGCGCTTCGGCCGTGCCCGCGTCGGGTTCCCGCTGGTGCTGGCCGCCGCGTCGTGGGGCGTGCTGCGCGAAGCGGTCCGCCCGGTGTCCTGGCGGCGGACGGTGCGCCAGGAGTTCAACCTTTCCCTGCGCCAGGCCACCGGCGGCGGGCTGGCGACGGTCCTGGTCACGGCCTCGCTCGCCGGGGTCGGCATGGTGTACGAGGCGCTGTACTGGCTGGGCGTCGCCGGGCAGGCGCAGCTTACCGGGTCGATCCTGGTGGCCGTGCTGGTGCGGGAGCTGACGCCGCTGCTGGTCGGGCTGATCCTGCTGG
The DNA here is from genome assembly GCA_964247175.1 of uncultured Acetobacteraceae bacterium. Taxonomy (GTDB): domain Bacteria; phylum Pseudomonadota; class Alphaproteobacteria; order Acetobacterales; family Acetobacteraceae; genus CAHJXG01. The sequence continues at coordinate 3,772 of CAXTUO010000250.1, forward strand.
GCCGCAGCGGCATGTTGACCGTCACCGAACTGGGCACGATGCAGGCCGGCGGCCAGATCCGCGCGATGCTCGCCCAGGGGATCGACCCGTTCTTGCTGCTGGTGCTCCCGCGGACGCTCGCGTTTGCGCTCAGCAGCTTCACCCTCGGCATCATCTTCGCCGCGACGGCCCTGGTGTTCGGCTTCATCATCAGCGAAACCATCGGCAGCGTGCAGGACAGCCTGTGGACCTTTCTCGACCGGGTGCTCGCGGCGGTGACGGTGCGGGACTACCTGGTGGTGCCGGTCAAGCTGCTGTGCATCGGCTTCCTGGTTGGGCTGAGTTCCTGCCTCACCGGTCTGGGCGCCCGCGAGGATGACGACCTTTCGATCCTGATCCCACGCGGCTTCGTCCATGGCATCCTGGCCGTGATGATCGCCAGCATCTTCTTCACCCTGACCGCCTAGCCGATGGCGCCCGGGCCGGTCCTCCATCTCGCCGCCGCCCTGCCCTGGGAGGACAGCGCGCTGCCGAACGTCCCGCTCGACCTGCGGCTGATGCCCGGCGAGTGCGCCCTGATCGAGACCCTTGACCCGGCGCGCAGCACGGCGCTTTCCGAGCTGTGCAGCGGCATGACCGCGCTGCGCCGGGGCGAGGCGCGGTTCATGGGGTATGACTGGTCCGGCCTCGACCGCGAGCGGGCCGCGGCGCTGCGCGGACGGATCGGCCGCATCCACCACCGGGGCGCCTGGATCGACATGCTCGGCACCCACGTCAACATCATGCTGGCCCGCCTGCATCACACGCGCGAGCCGGAGGCCGCCGTCACCCGGTCGGCCACGGACCTTGCACGGCACCTCGGGCTGCCGGGCCTGCCGCTGGCGCGGCCCGACCGGCTTTCGGAAGGCGACCTGATGCGCGCGGCCTGCGTGCGGGCGTTCCTGGGGGAGCCGCAGCTTTTGCTGCTGGAAAGCTCGATCACCCCGGACCGCCCGGGGCTGACCGCGCCGCTGCTCGATCTGCTGTCGCGGGCGCTCGACCGCGGGGCGGCGGCGGTCTGCTTCACCCGGGACACGCCGTTCTGGCAGGCGCTGAATTTCCCCTTGGCCCACCGCCTGTATCTGCTGGACGATGGGCTGAAACCGATGCCGAGCAACTGATGCTGCTGAAGCGCCGCCCCGACGAGCCGCCGCGACTGCTCCGCCTGCGCCATACCGACGAGTGGGTCGGCGCGCTGGTGGTCCTGGCGCTGGCGCTGTTCTTCGGCGCCATATTCGAGGCCGGCGTGCTGCGGCGCTGGCTGCGGCCGGACCTCCAGTTGCGCATCGTCCTGCCGCAAGCCGGGTTCGGTGGGCTGGCGGCGGGCGCCGACATCGACGTGCTTGGCACCCATGGCGGGTCGGTGCGGGAAATCGTGCTGAACCCCAACGGCGAGCTGTATGCGCTCGCCACCGTCGAGCGGCAGGCGGAAGCGTTCATCCAGCGCGACAGCAAGGCCACGATCCGCCTGCGCTACGGCGTCGCCGGCGCGGCCTATGTCGATGTCAGCCGCGGGACCGGCATGCCGATGAACTGGCGCTACGCCGTGCTGACCGCGACGGTGGAGCCGAACCCTGCCGACGCGATCACCGCGACGCTCAACAAGGTGACGGCGGACCTGGTGCCGACGCTGGAGCACGCCCAGCACGCTATGGCGGCGCTGGACGACATCGTGGGCGGGATCAAGGCGGGGCAAGGCTCGGCCGGGCGGCTGCTGACCGATGACGGCCTGATCCGCCAGGCGGAGAACACGGTGGCGACGCTGAAGGAGGAGATCGCCCAGCTTGGCCCGATCCTGGCGCTGGTGCCGGGCCTGCTGAACCAGTCGCGCGGCGTGCTGGCGAACGCGCAGTCGATTTCCCATGACGCGGCGCGGGCCACGCCGCAGCTTCCCGGGCTGATGCGCAGCGCCGCCGACAGCGCGAGCGGCCTGCCGGCGTTGCTGACCCAGGCGCAGGCGGCGACGGCGGAGCTGGGCCGGCTGCTGGTGCAGTTGCGCGGCTCCTGGCTCCTCGGCGGCGACGGGGCGCCGAAACCCAACACCCTGCGCCTGCCGCCGCGGGAAATCCGGCCCTGACCCGGCGGCACGGCGTGGCGGCGGCGCTGCTCCTGCTGGCCGGCTGCGGTGGACGCGCGGCGCCGGAGG
>CAXTUO010000251.1:0-5924 GCA_964247175.1 uncultured Acetobacteraceae bacterium
GCAGGTCGGCTACCTGCGGGAGCCTTATGCCCGCTCGGGCGGCCTCGCCGTCGGCGGCGACGGCAGCATCTATGTCGCGGCTGATGTGGGGAATGCCATCTACCGCGTCGTGCGGACCGACGGACCGCACCGGGAAAGCAAGTCCTGAGGATCGGGATCACCGGGGGCGGCACGGCCAGCGGGTGAACGGCCCCGTCGTCCCGCCGAGCTTAGCTATCCGCTTACAGGAAGTCGGCGAGCTGACCCCGTGCTCGCGGCACAGCTCCTTCCACGGCGACGCCGGTAATCTGCTCCTCGCTGAACCTTCACTGCTTCAACCTCCGTATCTTCGAGTAGTCGGCAGCGGCGAATATGTCGGCCGATCCTTGGCCGGCGCTGATCCGCCGGGCGGCACCGAGGCTGCCGGCCGCCACGTCCGTGACGCAGGCGCCCGTCTGTTCCGTGAACAGTTTTTCCACGGCGGCGAACTCCGCCGACAGGCTGCCGGCGTGGTAGATAACGAGCGCGTTCGGGTTGGAGGCGCAGTCCGTTTGGGCATGGGCAGGGTGCCCAGCGCCCAAACCAAGGGCGGCCGTGCCGAGGAGGGCCAGCTTCAGCATCGCGTATCGGGTCATCGTGCGATCTCCGTCGGTGAAATCGGGTTGCCTGGATTTTGCACGCGCCATCGCGCGCCCGAGTGCTGCGCTCGGCGCGCCAGGGTCACGGCTGCGTTCGCGCCTGGCTTGCCGGCAGCGCGACCGGGATCAGCCCGTGCCGCGCCAGGATGGCTTGGCCCGGCCCCGACATGACGAACAGCGCGAAGCGCGCCGCGGCCGGGTTGGCGGACAGCACGGTCAATTCGTACTCGGGGCCAACCTCCAGCTCGGCCGGCAGGGGCACGGCAACGAGGTCCGGCACGGCGCGGCGCACGGTGTCCGCGCCGCTGCAGTAGCCCAGTATGACGTCGGCGCGGCCGGACAGGAACACGCCCTCGCTCGCCCCCTGGCCCGGCACCAACGACGCCATGGAACGGCTGCCCACGAGCTGCTGCGCCTTGCCCCCCAGGGTGGCGCGGGCGCCGGGGGGCGCTTGCTCGGCGCGGGCGAACACGGCCCAGGCGTAGTCGCCGCCGGGGTCCGCGCCCGGCGTGCTGGTGGCGAGCTTGACCGCCGGGTCGAGCAGGCGGTCGAGCTGGTTGGCCTGCGTCAGCCCCAGGGTTCCGCGACCCAGCGCACACATGCGGTTCCGCGCAAACAGCACCACGGGCGTGCCGCGGCCGGCATCCGCCAAGCGCCGCGGCTGGCCCATGTCGGCGGAGGCGAACAGGTCCGCCGGCTCGCCCCGTTCCAGCCGCTCGCGCAACAGGCCGGACGGGCCGTAGGTAGGCCGCGCCGCCGTGCCGAACGCTTGCAGCAGGGCGTTGAACGACCCGGTCAGGCTGCCCGCCGCGTAAACGCGCAGCGGCGCCGGCTCCGCATCCTGGGCCAGTGCGGCAACGGCCGCGGGCAGCAGGCAGCAGCAACACGGTCCCGAGCAGGACTCAACGCAGGAAACGCATCAATGCAGCACTCGCGCTGCCGGGGCGGCTGGGGTTGCCGAATCCAGGGCGCCTTCCATCCGTGGATCTCCAAATTCAGGGACAGCGTCATGTTTCTTGAAACATAACGCAAGACCCAACGCGGAATGCGCGCGCGCTGATACGGTGCTAGGGTGCGGCGATGGCCTGGCTCACGTCGGGCGTTGACTTCGACGCAGACCCGGCGCCTGGCCCCGTGAAGCGCGGCGATGTCCGCCAGGGGCGGAGAAGCGGTTCACGCAAGCGGCCGTGGATGGGACTTGACGCTTGAAACAACTGATTGGAACGAACAACGATGACCAGGAAGACCGGCCGCCACTTCTTCGCCAATCCAGGGCCGACCAACATCCCGGACTCGGTCTTGCGGGCAATGGACCGTCCCTCGCTCGACTTCCTGGACCCCGAGTTCATCGAGGTGTTCGACGCCGCCGTGGCCGGGCTGAAGCGGGTGCTGGGCACGTCGGGCGAGGTGTTCCTTTACACCGCATCCGGCCATGGTGCTTGGGAAGCGACCCTCGTGAACCTGCTGTCGCCCGGCGACACCGTGCTGGTCCTTGAATCCGGCTGGTTCAGCGAGGGCTGGGCGGCGATGGCGCAGAAGTTCGGCCTGCAGGTGCAGACCGTCGCGGCGGACTGGCGGCGCGGCGTTGATCCCCAGGCGGTGACGGCGGCGCTGCGGGCCGACGCCGGGCACGCGATCAAGGCCGTGCTGGCCGTGCACAACGAGACGGCGACAGGCCTCGCGATGCCCTTGCCGGAGGTCCGAGGCGCCATCGACGCGGCCGCCCACCCGGCGCTGCTGCTGGTCGATACCATCTCCTCCCTCGGCTCGCTTGAGTTCCACATGGAGGATTGGGGCATCGACGCCGCCGTGGGCGGCAGCCAGAAGGGCCTGATGCTGCCAGCCGGGTTCAGCTTCACCGCGGCGTCGCGGGAGGCGATGCAGGCGCACGCCGCCGCCCGGCTGCCGCGCCACTACTTCGATTGGACGACCATGCTCGGCCGCCCGTCGCGCAGCTTCGTCGGCACCATCCCCACCGCCATGTTCTACGGCCTGCGCGAAAGCCTGCGGCTGATCGAATCGGAGGGGTTGGCGCAGGTCGTCGCCCGGCATCACCGCCTGGCCGAGGCCACGCGCCGGGCCGTGCGCGTCTGGTCCGGCAATGACGGTCCGCAGCTTTACTGCCTCGACCCGGCGCGCGTGTCCGACAGCATCACCGCCGTGTTGATGCCGGAGGGCTTCAATGCCGACACGGTGCGGCGCACCGCGCTGGACCGGTTCAACGTTTCGACCGGCGGCGGCCTGGGCCGACTCGGCGGCACGCTGTTCCGCATCGGGCATTTGGGCGACCTGAACGAGCCGATGGTGCTGGGCACGCTCGGCGCCGTGGAGATGAGCCTGCGGATCAACGGCGTGCCGCACGGGAAAGGTGGCGTGGACGCGGCGATGGACTGGCTCGCCGCGGCCTGAGACACTGCTGCGGGCGCACGGCCGAGTCGCCGGCGCCTGCCCGAGAGCGTGGCAGAGTTGTCACGGTTGCGTGCTTCCCTTCGGGGGCATGGACACTACACCTGGTAGATCGCATTGCGACTCGGCACCTAGATGTTGTAGCCTGCGCAGCACAAGCTGAACAACGCAGGAGTGTCCACCGTGCTTGACGCAGTGCAGATGCAGGGCCGCCATCAGGTGCGGGTGGACCGGTCGCGGGACCGCTTGCTGACGGATTTCGGGCGCGCGACGCTGAATGACCGCTACCTGATGCCGGGCGAAAGCTACCAGGACCTGTTCGCCCGGGTCGCCAGCTACTACGGCGACGACGCGGCCCATGCCCAGCGGATCTATGACTACGTGAGCCAGATGTGGTTCATGCCGGCGACCCCGGTGCTGTCCAACGGCGGCACCACGCGCGGCTTGCCGATCTCCTGCTTCCTGAACGAGGCGTCGGACAGCCTGGACGGCATCGTCGGCCTGTGGAACGAGAACGTGTGGCTGGCGTCCAAGGGCGGCGGCATCGGCTCCTATTGGGGCAACCTGCGCTCCATCGGCGAGAAGGTCGGGCAGAACGGCAAGACCTCCGGGGTGATCCCGTTCATCCGGGTGATGGACAGCCTGACGCTGGCGATCTCCCAGGGGTCGCTGCGCCGCGGGTCGGCGGCGGTGTACCTGCCGATCTCGCACCCCGAGGTCGAGGAGTTCATCGAGTTGCGCCGCCCGACCGGCGGCGACCCGAACCGCAAGGCGCTCAACCTGCACCACGGCATCCTCGTGTCCGATTCGTTCATGCGCGCCGTCGAGGCGGACGAGCAATGGGCGCTGACCTCTCCCAAGGATGGCGCGATGGTGCGGCTTGTGAGCGCGCGCGCCTTGTGGATCCGCATCCTGACCGCGCGGATCGAGACGGGGGAGCCTTACCTCGTGTTCTCCGACCACGTGAACAACGCGCGGCCGGAGCAGCAGAAGCTGTCCGGGCTTGAGGTGAAGACCTCCAACCTGTGCAGCGAGATCACGCTGCCCACCGGCATCGACCACCACGGGCGGCAGCGCACCGCCGTGTGCTGCCTTGCCTCGCTCAACCTCGAAAGCTGGCTGGAGTGGAAGGACCACCCGCTGTTCATCGAGGACGTGATGCGCTTCCTCGACAACGTGCTGCAGGACTTCATCGACCGCGCGCCGGAGGAGATGGAGCGGGCCAAGTACTCGGCGATGCGGGAGCGTTCGGTGGGCCTGGGCGTGATGGGCTTCCATAGCTTCCTGCAGTCGCAGAACGTGCCGTTCGAAGGGGTCGTCGCCAAGGTGTGGAACAAGCGGATGTTCAAGCACATCCGCGCCCAGGCCGACGCCGCGAGCCGCATGTTGGCGGAGGAGCGGGGGCCGTGCCTGGACGCCGAGGAATACGGCATCGCCGAACGCTTCTCCAACAAGATGGCCATCGCGCCCACCGCCAGCATCAGCATCATCACCGGCAGCACCAGCCCCGGCATCGAGCCGATCGCCGCCAACGTGTTCCTGCAGAAAACCCTGTCCGGCAGCTTCACCGTGCGCAACCGGCACCTGCAGCAGTTGCTCGCCGCCAAGGGCATGGACACCGACGCCGTCTGGTCGAGCATCACGCTCAACAAGGGCAGCGTGCAGCACCTGGATTTCCTGACCGAGCAGGAAAGGGCGGTGTACCGCACGGCGTTCGAGCTGGACCAGCGCTGGGTGGTGGAGCACGCGGCGGACCGCACGCCCTATGTCTGCCAAAGCCAGTCGGTGAACCTGTTCCTGCCGGCCAACGTGCACAAGCGCGACCTGCACCAGATCCACTACCTCGCCTGGAAGCGGGGCGTGAAATCGCTGTACTACTGCCGCAGCCTGTCGATCCAGCGGGCGGACAACGTCAGCGAGAAGGTGGTGCGCCCGACCGAGATGGCGACCGCCGCCCCGAGCGACGCCGGGCGGATGTCACTGGCGGGCGCCACGAAGCCGAACAACTACGAGGAATGCCTCGCCTGCCAGTAGCGGCTGCGAGCGACCCGGCAACGAAAGGACTCAACCGATGGACGGCATGACTCCCCATGGCGACAAGCCATATCTGGACCTCCTGACCGAGAACCCGGTTTACAAGCCGTTCCGCTACCCGTGGGCCTACGAGGCCTGGCTGACCCAGCAACGCGTGCATTGGCTCCCCGAGGAGGTGCCGCTCGCGGACGACGTGAAGGACTGGCACAAGGCGGTGACGCCGGCCGAGCAGAACCTGCTGACCCAGATCTTCCGCTTCTTCACCCAGGCGGACGTCGAGGTGAACAACTGCTACATGAAGCACTACAGCCAGGTGTTCAAGCCGACCGAAGTGCTGATGATGCTGTCCGCCTTCAGCAACATCGAGACGATCCACGTCGCCGCCTACAGCCACCTGCTCGACACCATCGGGATGCCGGAGATCGAGTACACCGCCTTCCTCAAGTACAAGGAGATGAAGGACAAGTACGACTACATGCAGTCCTTCCGGGTGGACAGCAAGCACGAGATCGCCAAGACCCTGGCGGCCTTTGGCGCCTTCACCGAGGGCCTGCAGCTCTTCGCCTCCTTCGCGATCCTGCTGAACTTTCCCCGGCACAACAAGATGAAGGGCATGGGCCAGATCGTGTCCTGGTCGGTCCGCGACGAGACGCTGCACTGCCTGTCCATCATCCGGCTGTTCCGCACCTTCGTGCAGGAGAACCCGGAAATCTGGACGGCAGCGCTCAAGCAGGAAATCTACGAGGTCTGCGCGACCATCGTGGAGCATGAGGACGCCTTCATCGACCTCGCCTTTGAGCAGGGACCGATCGAGGGGCTGAATGCCGAGGACGTGAAGCGCTACATCCGCTACATCGCCGACCGCCG
>CAXTUO010000252.1:0-5903 GCA_964247175.1 uncultured Acetobacteraceae bacterium
GGTCCAGTTGCGCAGCAAGGACCCGGCAATTCGGCGCAGCGGACAGGCCTGCTTTGCCACCGGGTCGCAGGCCGGTCAACAGCAACACGGCGCACGAGAATGGGCCGGCACCACTTCGGGAGGATTGCCATGATATCCAAACGCGGCTTGCTGCTTCTCTCGACCGCGACGTGGGTGGCCAGGATGACTGGAGCCGCCGCGCAGGAGGACGCCGCGGGAGAGCCGCTCTACTCCGAGCGCTACCGCCCTCAGTACCATTTCAGCCCGCCTCAGAACTTCATGAACGACCCGAACGGCCTCGTTTGTTTTCGGGACAAGTATCACCTTTACTACCAGTACAACCCGTATGGCCTGGAAGCAGGGAACCAGAGCTGGGGACATGCCGTCAGCGACGACCTCGTTCATTGGGAAAACCTGCCGGTCGCGATCCCCGAAACGGCGGCAGGGTGCATCTTCTCCGGCTCGGCCGTCGTGGACCGGCTGAACGCCAGCGGCTTCTTCCCGGACTCCGCGGATGGCGGGATCGTCGCCACCTACACGCTGGCGACCTACGCGAACGGGCAATGCGTTTCCCAGAAACAGAACGTCGCCTACAGCCTCGACGCCGGGCTGACCTTCGCGGACTACCCCGGCAACCCCGTCGTGGACCGCGGCGAGACCGAGTTCCGCGATCCCCAGGTGTTCTGGCACCCGCCCACCGCCTCCTGGATCATGGCCGTCGCACTGAGCCGGCAATGGAAGGTGCTGTTCTACGCAACGCAGGATCTCAAGACCTGGACGCAGGTCGGCAGCTTCGGTCCGGCCGGGCTTCTCGGCGACCAGTACGAGGTGCCGAACCTGGTGCAGGTGCGGGTCGAGGGCACCGACCAGCACAAATGGGTTCTGCTGGTTTCCATCAACCCCGGCGCGCCGCAGGGCGGCAGCGCCACGCAGTATTTCGTGGGCGAGTTCGACGGCTCCAACTTCGTGCCCGACGACGACGCCACGCGGTTCATGGAGTTCGCCAAGGACGCCTACGCGATGCAGACCTACAACAACCTGTCTTGGAGGGACCCTGTCGCCATCACCTGGCTGAGCAACTGGCAATACGCCAACGTCGCGCCCACCTATCCCTGGCGCGGCCAGATGTCGGTGCCCCGTGTGCTAACGCTGCGAACCACCGCGGCCGACAGCGGCTACGTCCTGGCGCAGAACCCTGTGCCCGAGCTTGAGAAGCTGCGCGACCAGGTGCTGCACAGCGGCTCCATCTCCGTGGACGAGGCGACCCCGTTCGGCCTTCCGCTCGGCGGCCGGCAGTCGTTCGAGGTCGTGGTCACGGCTGCCTCCTCCGGCGGCGGCATGGCGATGATCAGCCTGACCAACGGCGCCGAAAGCCTGGTCGTCTCCTATGACTGGGTCGCGCAGAAGATCTACGTGGACCGCGGGGAAACGCAGGGCTTCAGCACCCCCGATTACACTGGCACCTTCGCAACCGACTATGCGGTCGGCGGCAACGCGGTCAAGCTGCGTGCCCTCTTCGACGTCTGCACGCTTGAGCTGTTCGTGGATGACGGGGTCCGGGTGGCCACAAGCCTGTTCTTCTTCCAAGACCCGCCCGACAGCCTGGTGTTCTCTGCGCCAGGAGGCGCCGTTCAGATGGACCTGCAGGTTTACGCCTACCGCAGCATCTGGCAGGGCGCGGGCCAAGCCGGTTCGGCTGCCTGAGCATCATTCTGCGGAGCGCGTCTTCGGAAAGCTCCGCGCGCAGCAGGCAAGATGCGCTCACCGGGAAAGCCCAAGCAAGCATTCATGGGGCAAGCTGCGAACGCTTGCTTGGGCCATATGCGCGACGGCACCGCGACCGTGCGGCGGAGCGAGGCAGGCTGCCTTTGCCTCGCGCTCACGCTTGCCGCACTGATCCGCTGGGAGCTGATGCCGCCACTGGTGCCAGCCGCGCCGGCCACATTGGCTGGCCCCGCCGTTTCCTCCCCTGCCCCTTCGCCTGGCGCCACCAGGGAGGAACGGGCGGCGGCGGTGTCCAGCATCCTGCGGCGGCCGTTGTTCGGCGCTGGCCGCCGGCCCGCGCCCGCGGCTGTTCCCGACCCACCGCCGCCGCTGCCGCGCTTGTCCGGGATTGTGGTCACCGCGTCGGCGCGCCGGGCCATCTTTGCCGGCGGCAAGGAAGGCAAGCCGGTGGTCGCCGCGGAGGGCGAAACCTTGGGGCCGGTCAAGGTGGCCCGGATCAGCGCTCGGGAGGTGGTAGTGACCGGCCCGGACGGCGCGCGTGTCCTGCGCCCCGCCGCCCAGTCCGCGTCCGAGCAAGCGCCCCTTGTCCCGCGGCAGCCCGGCAACGCCGTCAGCGCCGCCGGCGCGACCTTTGGCGCGATCCCGACCGACCGCCTCGCCCTCCTGCGCGCCCAGCAAGCGGCATCCGTGCGCCGCCTCAGGACGGCTCCATGACGGTCGTTCCCGCGGCGTCGATGCCCACGAGTTCCGGCCGTCCGCGGGCGAACACGTCCCGCCCGAGCCGGGGCTGTTCGTCGAGCCAGCGTGTCGCCGCCTGCACCGCGTCCAGCCTGGCCAGCCCACGGCGGAGCTGCGCCGTTTCCCGGGCGGCTGCGTCCGACGCCGCCGCCTTTGCCGGCAGCAGCAGGCGCGAGCGCGGCTGCACCAGCCACGCCGCCATCACCACCCAGTCGGCTTGCAAGGCGATCGGCGTCTGCCCGCCCGCGTCCCGCAGCGCCGCGACCAACTGGTCCACCAGCGCCGGCAGCGCGATGCCGGCCAGGTCGATCCGGCGGGCGCGGGCGAGTGCCAGCAACGAGCCCTGCAGCGGCTCCTGGATGTCGCGGTGGAGCTGGACGGTCGCTTCCCCATACAGCCGTCAAGTCACTCCGTCGCCGTTCACGCCCAGCCCGCTACGGCAGACCTGAATGGCCCTGCTCCTTCGGGAGGTTCAGGCAGGCTTCCACCCACCTCGATACGCCGCCTTTCTCAATCAGCCATCACCCACTCTCCGGCATAGCTCTGGCTATCCTCGCCGGACATGAGAGGAAGAGAAATCCCCTGCCGAGGGCACCCCTGACAGTATCGCGATGACCCGATGGTGCAACAGGAACGTCAGTGTAGCTTAACACTAGCCTGCAACCATGCGGTGTATCCCTTCTTGTCGCTGCGGCACAGCAACGCAGAACAAGGAGGACACCGATGCCCACCGTCCAAAGCACAAGCATCTTCGCAACTGCGCCGGATGGCGCCAGGTCCCCAGACTCCATCACAGCAGGGAGCAGCTCGATCTGGGTCGAGTACGGCAGTGGCGCCAAGAGCGACGGCTCGGCCGGCAGCAGTACCATCGTGCAATACGACCTGCTCGGCACCGTGCAGAACACCTACACCCTGCCCGGCCTTGCCGACGGCCTGAAAGTTGACCCGGCCACGGGCGACGTCTGGGCGCTGCAGAACCAGGACGGCAACTCCACCGTCACCCTGATCAACCCCGCGACCAAGCAGGTCAGCGCGCCGCTGAGCTACGCGCCTCCCTATGTCTATGGCGCGGACTCGGCCCGCGGCTACGACGATGTCGCATTCGTCGGCCAGAAGGTGTTCCTGAGTTATACTGGCCCCGAGAACCCCGGCGACCCCGTCATCCAGCAGCTCACCAACGGCACGGCGCCGTTCGGTTCGTTGCAGACCACCGACGTCCTGCGCCTCGGCGACACCGGCACGAACCTGGTCACGGGCGAGACCAACCAGCCGCTGCCGGTCACCGACCCAGACTCGCTCAAGGCGCTGCCCGACGGCTCGCTGATCCTGACAGGCGAGGCTGACCGCGCCTTCACCATCATCAGCCACCCCGGCACCACGGAGCAAAGCGCGGGTTTTGTCGCCCTGCCAGCCGGGTCAAGCGAGCCGGACGACGTGATCAGGCCGACGGCGACCTCCGGCACGTTCTACATCTCGAACCAGAACGACAACACCATCCTGGCCGCCAAGGTCACGGATTTGAACACGGGCGACCTGTATACCACGGTGGGCAGCAGCCTGGACGAGATTGACCCGGCGACCGGGACCACGATGCCGATCCTTACCGGGCTGAATGCCGCGCATGGCCTGCTGTTTGCGCCCTCCACGTCCGGCGCTCCTGACTTGGCTGTGCTGCTGCAAGCATTGTCGCAGGATCTCTACCAGGCGTTCGCCAGCTTGGCCTCATCCGCGGGCCAGGCTGAGTCGCTCGGGTTCGGAAGCGCGACCCTTGATCCTTCCATTCCGTCGGCGGCGTCCATCATCAGCCTGGCAAGCGGCAACGCCTCGAACGCGCTGGCCGGGCTGCTGCCTGCCACAAACGGCTAGGGCCTGTCACACACAGGCCGGACGGGCGGGGTTCACGGCTTGCGGGCGCGAAGAATGCCTGCGAGCCGTAGCTGTTCGTTCCCGCCAGGAGCTATGGATGCCAAGACGCCGCAGGCGTGCACCCCATCAAGGCCCTTGCAGAAGGCGCAATGGACACGGCAGATCATCTTGGTCTGCCGTATTCAATCAGTTCGGCAGCAGCTTGAAAGCCCTGGTAAGCTGGATTTTCAGCATTGGCCCGGGTCTTGCGCAGGTTCAGAGCTGACGCAAGCACCGCGAAATGAGCGACACCATAGACATCATGCGTGCGTTCGGATAGTAAGTTCTTGCAAAGCAATACTGTCATTTCATTACATTAGATCAGTATTGTGTAACAATTTATACACATGAGGCCCAATGATGGTTTCCTACGCCGATCCTTGCGGCTCATCTCCAATTGCGCATCCTGCCTACCGCCATTTCCTGCCGCAACCATTGTCCAAAACAGGGAAGGTTTTGATAGACTTGATTGGCGCCTTGAGCCTGATCCTGGTGATGTCGCCGTTGCTGCTGGCCATTGCAGCGATGGTCAAGCTTGATGGCGGCCCAGTGTTCTATGCCCATCCACGGATAGGTTCGGGCAAGCGCCGGTTCCGCTGCCTCAAGTTCCGCTCGATGAAGCCGGACAACGCAGGGATGCTGGAGCACGTGCTCCGCAACGACGCAGCCGCCGCAGTTGAGTGGGCAACGACACGGAAGCTGCGCAATGATCCGCGCGTCACTCGGATTGGTGCTTTTCTGCGCAAAACGAGCTTGGATGAGTTGCCGCAGCTCTTGAACGTCCTACGCTTGGAGATGAGCCTCGTGGGGCCACGTCCAATCGTGGATGACGAGATCGAGCACTACGGCGATGATGTCGCCTACTACTACGCGACCCGACCCGGCTTGACCGGTTTATGGCAGGTCAATGGACGCAGCAGTACGACATACAAGCAGCGGGTGCAGCTCGACACATACTACGTCGAGAACTGGACACTTTGGCAGGACTTCGTGATCCTGGCCAAAACTGTGCCAGCCGTTCTGAAACGGACTGGCGCTGTATAGCATCCGCCCTCTACAAAAAGGAGAACCTGTCAGGATGTGATTGCTTATCTGGGCAGATGCCAGGGCCGTTCAGTTCTGCCGCAGCGGCCTGGGCGTGAGCGGCGGCGGGGTGAGACCTAGCGGCTGTATGAAGCGGACTTCCCGCTTTGTGAGGTCGTCCTGTGCCGTTTGCTGCTCTGCTTGCCGCATTTGCCGAAGCGCCCGATCCGCGCCATGCGCAGGGCCGGCGCTACAGCATGCGGCACCTGCTGCTGTTCTCGTTCCCTGTCACGTTTGCGGGCGCTCACGCACCGGCTATTGGCCCTCTCGCGCTGGCAAACGCTCGATCCCAAGGTGACCGACGTGAACCGGCTGGTGTTTGGGACGCAGGAACTCGTCGAATGCGCGATGGGGCCGGGGATCGGGGTGGAGCGGGTTGTGGAGGCCGGGCTGTGGGCCACGCGGGTTGACCCGGGCCAGCTCGAGAACGCGCTGCTCAACCTGTGCATCAA
>CAXTUO010000253.1:0-5902 GCA_964247175.1 uncultured Acetobacteraceae bacterium
CCGGTGTCACCCGCGCGCTAGCGGCCCACCCTGACCGCACCGCGCGGTTGGGGTAGCCGGACAGCGCAGCCGCCCCTGCGCCGCTTGTTTCCAACTCAGCACGGATCGCGTATCGGGCCAGCCCGGAGGCGACCATGACAGTCCTGACAAGCTGCACGTCAATGACCGTCGTCGCATACCGTCGCAGTTTCCCTGCGCCTGGCTGACGTGGCGCGCCCGTTATGCGACCCGCACCCCGGCGGTGGTTGACTGACGCCATCGATGGCGCTCTGTTCACTTGCGTTACGATGTGGCACCGTGCGTCTGGCCCAAATGGCTGACACCACCGATCAGCATGAGGCAACGGATCCGCCCCACGCCCGCTTTTCGCGAGCAGGGCTTTGCGAGGCAGGCCAGGACGGAACCCTGCGCCTTAGCTTTCCCGAACAGCAGAAGGACAACAATTCATGGCTCAGCCAACCGCCTCCGACCAACCCATCTCCGCGCCGGGCACCTTGTCCGACGTGCCCGAACAGCCGCTGGCATCCAACCTGGACCCGATCGCTGCAGCCCCCGCGTCCACACCAGCGGCGGCCCCGATCACGATTGATGGCGGTGCCTTCGGCAGCGGCCCGGACACGCTGGTGCTGACGCTGGCCGAGGACGCCTTCAAGGGAAACGCCCAAGCCAACATCGCCATCGACGGCAGGACGCTGACCGCCCAGCCCATCACCGTCACCGCCCAGAAGAACGCCGGGCAAAGCGAGACCTTCACCCTCAAGGGCACCTTCGGCTCCGGCGCGCACGACCTCGCCGTGAGCTTCCTCAACGACGCCTACGGCGGCACGCCCGCCGCCGACCGCAACCTCTACGTGAACGGCGTGAGCTACGACGGGATCTCTTCTCGTCCAGGGTCGGCCGCGCTCGACACCACCGGGACGGCGCGGTTCACCATCCCGCCCGCCGGCGATCCCGAGGCGACCCCGACCACGACCAACGGCGGCACGTTCGGCAGCGGCCCGGACACGCTGGTGCTGACACTGGCCGAGGACGCCTTTCAGGGTGACGCCCAGGCCAGCATCGCCATCGACGGCAAGACACTGAATGCCCAGCCCATCACCGTCACCGCCCTGAAGAACGCTGGGCGGAGCGAAACCTTCACTTTCAAGGGCACCTTCGGCTCCGGCGCGCACGACCTTGCCGTAAGCTTCCTCAACGACGCCTACGGCGGCACGCCCGCCACCGACCGCAACCTCTACGTGAACGGGGTGAGCTACGACGGGATCTCTTCTCGTCCAGGGTCGGCCGTGCTCGACACCGCCGGGACGGCGCGGTTCACCATCCCGCCCGCCGGCGATCCCGAGGCGACCCCGACCACGACCAACGGCGGCACGTTCGGCAGCGGCCCGGACACGCTGGTGCTGACACTGGCCGAGGACGCCTTTCAGGGTGACGCCCAGGCCAGCATCGCCATCGACGGCAAGACACTGAATGCCCAGCCCATCACCGTCACCGCCCTGAAGAACGCTGGGCGGAGCGAAACCTTCACTTTCAAGGGCACCTTCGGCTCCGGCGCGCACGACCTTGCCGTAAGCTTCCTCAACGACGCCTACGGCGGCACGCCCATCACCGACCGCAACCTTTACGTGAACGGGGCGACCTTCAACGGGATCTCTACCCGCCCAGCAACCACTGCGCTCGATACCGCCGGGACGGCGCACTTCACCGTCCGGCCCATTGCCGTCCCCCTGGCCGGCAGCATGACCGACGCGGCACCCAGCGCCACAAGTGCGATGCATCTGATCATGCCGACGCTCGCCGGGAGCTGAGCAGGGGTAAGTTCGGGATACGTGCAGAACGCGGTCACAAGGCCAAATGATCCGGCGCTGCCGCCGTTGTCCGTCAGGGTTGGTTTGACGGACGCATGTTTTGTGCAGGACCGGGCAGGCCCTACAGCTGCTTCGGGTGGTAAGCAGTCCCATGCCTGAAAGTTGGTAAGCTGCGGGCACGCCAACATCGGAAGACAGATGGGCGACACAGCGACGCTGCCGGACGTTTTGACCTTCGAGGTAACGGTCACGCTTGAGGACCAGCTCGCTTTGCAGATGCGCTGCCTGGCAACCCCGGCCATGCGGGCCGGCCGCCTACGGCGCGACACGGCGGCAGTCCTGATCGCGGTCGCCTGCGTCCCCCTCATTCTCGCGGGCAGCGCCCTGATCGCGTGGGCCGGTGACCGGCGCGGGCCGTCGCTTGGCTTGCTGGTGCGCTTCCTGGTCCTTGATAGGCTGGGCACCTTGGTAATGGTCGCGCTGGTGATGGTCGCCTGCACCGTCGGCGGCGCGGTCCTCCAGCGATGGCTGGTGCGGCCGCGGCTACGGCGCGTGCTGCGCCGGATCCTGCGGGCGCGTCCGGATGTGGATCCATCCGACCCACAGCTGGCCTACCGCGCCCGTGTCACCGTCAGCGGCGAAGGCCTGGAAAGTCGGGCCGGCACCGGCATGACGCTCATACGCTGGGACGTGCTGAAACGCTGGGAGGAGACGGGCGGACATCTCATGGTGCTGGGTGACGCCATGGTCGGCTTCTGCCATCGATCCGGGACCGCTCGACCAGTTTCGCATCATTCTCACGGCGCACTTGGGGCAAAAGACCACGTAACGGAGCAGGAACGCACGGGATGGAGCGGGCGGCTTAATCTACGGCATCAGAACAGCCGCCCTGCCCGGGTTCGCAGCCCGATGACGCCGCCCGCGATCCAGATCAGCATCAAAGCGACCAGTACCAGCGACGTGCCCCACCGACCCCACAGCGTGTCGGTGGTCACGTGCATGGGATTGGCCGGGTCGTAGAGGAGCCTGCTGGTGTCGCCGATGGCCCAGACGGGGGAGCCTCTGCCATCCTCGCCGACGGCGTCGATGGTCGTCCCGTCCAACGCGACGTACCGATACACAGGCAGGTAAGTGGTGCCATGGCCCCTGCCTTTGCTCGGACGTTCCTGCAACGCGATCACCCGCCCCTCCGCCGCCTGCGCCGAACGCTCGAAGGCGAGCTGATCATGGACCGCGCTGCACAGGACCAAAGCAACCCCGATGCTTCCCAGAAATGCCAGGACGACGACCGCGCCGTGGGCCGGCCGTGCTGGGCGGATGCCGGCCCGGGCGGATCGGCGGATGGAGGAGGCTCTTCGTTCCGGCGCGTCGGTCATCGGATCATCCATTGTCGAAGGCTGAGTCGAACTTCCGGTTCCATCACTACTGGGCTCCCGATGCCGGCGCACCCTCCTCGCTCCCACCATCCAAGGCTGCCCGGGCATAGGCGGCATTGGCGTAGCGCGACAGCAGATCCTGGAACGCCGCCGCCTTCATACCCCTTGGCCGCAAGGCCACGAAATGCACCGCCTGCAACGGGCGGTTGACGTGCAGCCGCCGGATCACCCCCGTGCGCCGCGGCAGCTCCGCATCAGGCCGGAGGTGGAACTCCGTCGCGGGCGAACCGAATGCGGACACTTGCCAGGCGCGCAACGCCAGCCAGGGCACCACGCCCACGAAGCCCGGCGAATGGAAGCCCTCTGGCGTCAGCACCAGGTAGGGCACATCCCGGTCCCGCAAGAGCCGAACGGTCCAAAGGACGGTGGAACCCAGCCCCACAATGCCGCAGGCTGCAACGGCGCCCAGCATCGGCCAAGCGTCCTGATCCTGCTGGATGCCATGCAGCGCGGCCCAGGTGCAACCCACGGCCACAAGGAGGCAAAACGAGCCTAGCAGCAGCAGTCCCAGGGCTGGAAGCCGGACGGACGCATACAGCTCCGTGGTGCCCGCCTCGGTTGCCCCGGCCGTTTCGCGCAGTTGCTCGCGGTGCTGCCGGTGGCGCTCCACGTACAGCAGCTGCACGTCGTCGGTGACGCGCCGGGCCAGGGCGTCCCAGTCGGCGAACAACGCGCGCACGGACGCGAACTCGGCCTCGTCCACGGGCCGGGCGGCGCGCTCCATCAAGGCGTCGTTCATGGCCAGTCCGGCTGCCGCAATGCGCTGCCGGGACGGCGGGTGCGTGTCTGTCGGGTGCGGAACCTGGTCGCCCCCGTGCTGGGCAGGGTCGCCGATGCCGTCCGCCCGCGTGCGCGCCACAACGCTTGCGGCAAGATCGGGCGGGGCAGCGTCCGGGTGCTGGGCGATGCGGTCCAACTCAGCGCCCAGCAGGTCGTCCACCAGCCCAACGCGCAGCAGCGAGCTGCCCAGCGCTTCGGCCGAACCGGACGCCACCGCGGCACGGTCCGCTTCCAGTTCCCGCACCCGGCTCCAGTGCAGGACCACGAGGTCGAAGCGCTCGAACACATGGTTTGCCAATGCCGTGTGCGGATGCACGACGCCTTTCAGAAAGCGGTCCGCGGCGTCCTTGCCCCAAGCCGCGTTCTGCAGCACCGCCATGGCCTCGGCGCTCCGGCCCAGCGCCACGTAGAGCGGCTGGAAGCGCGCGCTGTATTCCATGTCCTTTCCGGAGAAATGCGCCAGCTCATGCGCCAGCACCGTGCGCAGCTCCACGAGGTCCAAGGTCGCCAGAGCCGCAAGAGGGAGGTGCAACATGCGGCCCCGCGTATCCCTGGCGCCACCGTCCACCGACGCCCCGTACAGGGTGTGCGACAGGGCCGTCACGAAGAAGCCGCGGGCCACGCCTACCGCCACGGTGTCCGGCATCACCGACTGCCGCTCCCCCACCAGCCCGCGCAGCAACGCGAACAAACCCGGCGCATCCGCTTCGGCGACGGGAACGGCAAGCAACGGCACCGACCTGGGTTCAAGCACCCGCAACGCGAGCCGCAGGTTGCGCAGCGCCTTGAAGGATCCCCACAGCGCCACGGCAGCGTAGGCCAAGCCGAGCATCGCCCCTTGGGTGGCCCTGCCCCCGGTGTCAGCAAGGAACTGCATCCCGCTGATCTCGAACGCGGTGCTCCCCAGCACCGCCAGCGCCAGGCCGCCGACCAGCACGCCAAGGGCCGTGGGCAGGACGCGGCAAACGCGGCCGAAGACCGCGGCCAGGGCCGCCCGGGACGCCATGCCCCTGCGGGATGCGTTCGACTCCATCACCAGCCCGGCAGCCCCCGCGGCCGTCGCGGCAAGGCCCGCCAGCGCCGCAAGCCAGGCGGCCGGCTCGCGCCACCGGGCCACCAGCAGGTCAGTTGCCGCCGCGTCGTGCGCGCGTTGCAGCCGCGCGGTTGCGATGCCGACTGAGGCGGGCGGGCGGTCCTGTTGCCTCAGCGCCTGCACGGCCTCGATACGCACCGACAACCCGGCGGCAATGTCCCGATACTCGGCGCTGGTCGCGGCGGCGCGCAAGACTTCCCAAACGCCGACGCCCGACCCCAGCATCGGAAGCAGCAGGACGAACACCAGCGGCAACCAGCTCGGCGCGCGGGTGGAAGACACGGCTTTCGTCATCGGGACAGCTTAGGAGGCTGCCGGAGGGAGCAACAGGGCAGCAGCGTCCTCCGCGTTCAGCCATGCGGGTGCGCTCGTCAACGCCGGGCTACCCGGTGCTGTTCCCGAGCGGGTTGGGTTCCTTTCCGTTGCAGCCCTGGCGAGTAGGTGCGTGGCCGGTGCGCTCGCGGCCGGGGTGACGACGCAAATTGGTCATGATGAATGGCAGTCCAGGATCAGGAGCCAGGATGCTTGTCCGCCTGGGTTCGTTTGCCGGACAGCGCGGGGTATGCGCCGGGTCGTCGAGGTTTTGGACTGGCGTCCCCTCGTCTGCCGCGTCACCAATGCGCCTTGCTGCAACCGCCTGACATGCTGACAGCGAGGGCCGTTCCGCCATGGCCGTGTTCGAACTCGTGCTGGCGCTGCTGCTCGGCCGCTTCGGCCTCGCCCTTCTCGCGCCGCGCCTCGGCGTGCCCTGGCCGGCGCTGCTGGCGCTGGCCGGCGCCGCGCTC
>CAXTUO010000254.1:0-5876 GCA_964247175.1 uncultured Acetobacteraceae bacterium
ACCTCGGCGGCATCTGCCTGAACTGGGGCTGCATCCCGACCAAGGCGCTGCTGCGGTCGTCTGAGATCAACCACCTGCTGCACAACCTCGGCGAGTTCGGCTTCAGCGCAGATAACGTGCAGTTTGATCTGCCGAAGATCGTGACGCGGTCGCGCAAGGTGGCCAAGCAGTTGGCGGGCGGGGTCGGGCATCTGCTGAAGAAGAACAAGGTCACGGTGTTCGACGGGCTGGCGAAGCTTGCGGGCAAGCACACGCTGGCCGTGACCAAGGACGGCAAGGAGGTCGCGACGCTTACCGCGCCGCACATCATCCTGGCGACCGGCGCGCGGGCGCGGCAACTGCCGGGGATGGAGGGCGACGGCAAGCTGATCTGGACCTACCGCGAGGCCATGGTGCCGCCGAGCATGCCGAAGTCGCTGCTGGTGGTCGGCTCCGGCGCCATCGGCATCGAGTTCGCGAGCTTCTACCGCAACATGGGCGCCGAGGTGACGGTCGTGGAGATGCTCGACCGCATCTTGCCGGCCGAGGACGAGGAAATCAGCGCCTTTGCCCGCAAGTCGTTCGAGAAGCAGGGGATCAAGATCCTGACCTCGGCCAAGACGACCAAGGTGCAGAAGAATGGGGACAGCGTGACGGCCACGGTGGAGGCCGGGGGAAAGGCGCAGGACATCACCGTGGACCGGGTGATCTCCGCCGTGGGCATCGTCGGCAACGTCGAGAATTTAGGGCTGGAAGGCACGGGCGTCAAAGTGGAGCGCGGCCACATCGTCATCGACGAGTACTGCCGCACCGGGGAGGCCGGCATTTACGCCATCGGCGACGTGACGGGCGCCCCGTGGCTGGCGCACAAGGCGAGCCATGAGGGCGTGATCTGCGTCGAGAGCATCGCCCGGCAGAACGACGTGAAGCCGCTGAACATCGGCAACATCCCCGGCTGCACTTACAGCCGCCCACAGATCGCCTCGGTCGGCATGACGGAAACCCGTGCCAAGGCGGCCGGGCATGAGGTCCGCGTGGGGCGCTTCCCGTTCATCGGCAACGGCAAGGCCATCGCGATGGGCGAGCCGGAGGGCATGGTGAAGGTCGTGTTCGACAGCAAGTCCGGCGAGCTGCTCGGTGCCCACATGATCGGTGCCGAAGTGACGGAGATGATCCAGGGCTACGCGGTGGCGCGCACTCTGGAGACGACTGAGGTCGAGCTCATGCACACCGTGTTCCCGCACCCGACGGTCAGCGAGACCATGCATGAGTCGGTGCTGGACGCCTATGGCCGGGCAATCCACTTCTGAGGCCTCGCTTGACGGGTGGCCCCGTCCCATCCACTTGAACGTCTCTATTTATATGTCGGGAGGCCGCATGGCGTCGCGTATCGTGGTCGATCACCGCCAAGCCATGCCGAGCATGGGCGCGGTCCGGCATCCGGAGAAGGCAAGCCGCCCGGACAATCCGATCCAGCGCAAGCCGGATTGGATACGGGTCAAGGCGCCCACCCATCCGGTTTACCACGAGACCCGGGCGCTGATGCGCGAGAACCGGCTGGTGACGGTTTGCGAGGAAGCGGCGTGTCCCAACATCGGCGAATGCTGGTCGCAGCGTCACGCGACGATGATGATCATGGGCGACACCTGCACCCGCGCGTGCAGCTTCTGCAACGTGCGGACCGGGCAGCCGGAGGCGCTTGATGCGGATGAGCCGCGGCGGGTGGCGGACGCGGTGGGGAAGCTCGGGTTGCGGCACGTGGTTATCACGTCAGTGGACCGGGACGACCTGCGCGACGGGGGCGCCGCGCACTTCGCCGCGGTGATCCGCGCCGTGCGCGTCGCGGCGCCGGGCACGACGATTGAAGTCTTGACGCCTGACTTCCTGCGCAAGCCCGGCGGGTCGGAGGTGGTGGCGGAGGCACGGCCCGATGTGTTCAACCACAATCTGGAGACGGTGCCGCGGCTCTACCCAACCATTCGGCCTGGCGCGCGGTACTACCAGTCGCTCCGGCTGTTGGACCGGGTGAAGATAGTGGACCCGACGATCTTCACCAAGTCCGGGCTGATGCTCGGGTTGGGGGAGCAGCGTGCCGAGGTCATGCAGGTCATGGACGACCTGCGGGTGGCCGATGTCGATTTCCTGACCTTGGGCCAGTACCTGCAACCCACGGTGAAACATGCGGCGGTGGACCGCTTCGTGCCGCCAGAGGAGTTTGCAGACTATGCCGCAATGGCTCGCGCGAAGGGGTTCTTGATGGTGAGCGCAACGCCGCTGACCCGCAGCTCATACCATGCGGACGCGGACTTCGCGCAGCTGCGCGATGCCCGCGCGAAGCAGCTTGCGCTGGTAGCCGCCTAGCCATGCCGACCCATGCCGAGCACAAGGTGCTGCCTTACAGCCCGGAGCAGATGTTCGACCTGGTGGCGGATGTCGGCAAGTATCCGGCCTTCCTGCCCTGGTGCGCCGGCGCGCGGGTGAAGTCCCATACCGAGACACAGCTTGTGGCAGACCTGACCATCGGGTTTGGGCCGTTCCGCGAAAGCTTCACCAGCCGGGTTGAACTGGATCGGCCGAAGCAGATCCAGGTCAAGTACGAGAACGGCCCGTTCCGCTATCTGAATAACCAATGGACATTCGAGCCGAACCCGAAGGGCTGCAACGTCAAGTTCTACGTCGATTTCGAGTTCAAGAGCCGCATGTTGCAGGCTGCCATCGGCGTCGTGTTCAACAATGCCGTGAAGCTGATGGTCAACGCGTTCTTGAAACGGGCGCGCGAGGTTTACGGCGCACCGGCTGCGACGATTGCCGTGACCCCGGCCGCTGTGCCGGCGAAATCCTGAAGCGGGACCCACAGCCATGACCTACGCTCCGCCACGGTTCGACGACACGGTTCCGGTGCGGGTCAACCTGTATTCGGACACCCAGACAAAGCCGAGCCTGGCGATGAAGCAGGCGATGATGGAGGCCGAGGTCGGTGACGAGCAGCACGGCGCCGACCCGACGGTATGGGCGTTGTGCGACCGCATGGCGGCGTTGCTTGGCAAGGAGGCGGCGATGTTCCTGCCCTCCGGGACCATGTGCAACGAGATTGCGATCCTGACTCAATGCCGGGCGGGCGACGAGATCCTGGCGCACCACACCACGCACATCGCGACGGCGGAGGGCGGCGCACCTTGGGCGCTGGCCGGCGTGCAAGTTTCGCCGCTCGACGGGGACCGCGGCGTGTTCTCGGCGGACACGCTGGCCGCCGCGATCCGCCCGGTGTCCCGCTACTCGCCGACGCAGCGCATGGTGGAGGTCGAGCAGACCGCGAACCTCGGCGGCGGCGCGATCTGGCCGCTGGCGGCCTTGAACAAGGTGGCGGCGACGGCGCACGCGCACGGGATGGTCACGCACATGGACGGCGCGCGGCTGATGAACGCCGTGGTGGCATCCGGGGTCCCGGCAGCGGAGATGGCGGCCGGTTACGATACGGTGTGGCTCGATTTCACCAAAGGCCTTGGTGCGCCGCTCGGGGCGGTGCTGGCTGGCTCGGCCGAGTTCATCGACGCAGCCTGGCGCTGGAAGCAGCGGTTGGGCGGCTCGTTGCGGCAGGGCGGGATCTGCGCGGCGGCATGCTTGTACGCTTTGGACCACAACGTGGATCGGCTGGCGGACGACCATGAGAACGCCCGGGTGCTGGCGCGCAGCCTGGCGCAAATCCAGGGCCTGTCGGTCGAGCTGCCGGAAACCAACCTGGTGTTCTTCGACACGCGGGGCGCGGGACTGACGGCACAGGAGTTGGCGGACCGGGTGCGGGCGGCGGGCGTGCTGATCTCGGTCATGGGGCAATACCGGGCGCGCGCCTGCACGCACCTCGACGTGACGACGCCGCAGGTCATGGAGGCCGCCTCGGCGATCCGGGACGTGGTGCTGGGCTAGGCCTGCCGGCCTGTGACCGCCGTTTCGAGCATCACCAAGGCATGCTCCACCGTTGCCCGGCGCACGGCGGTTCGGTCGCCCGGAAACACCCGGCGCTCCGTGAAGGTGGGGGCGCCGCGGTCGGCGACACCGAACCAGACGGTTCCCACCGGCTTGCTTTCGCTGCCGCCGCCAGGCCCCGCAACGCCCGTGACCGCGACCGTCAGGGCCGCCCGCGAGCGCAGCAGCGCGCCGCCCGCCATGCTGGCAGCGACCGGGCCGCTCACCGCGCCGTTCGCCTCGATCAGTTCGGGCGGCACGCCGAGCATGTCCGACTTGGCGGCGTTGGAGTAGGTGACGAAGCCGCGGTCCAAAACGTCCGACGAACCCGCAACCTCGGTCAGCACACCGGCGATCAGGCCGCCGGTGCAGCTTTCCGCTGTCGCCAGCATCAACCCGCGGAACCGGAATTCGGCAAGCAGGGCCGTCGCGGCCTGGATCAGGTGTGCATCGAACATGGACGATGTCCTTTCATTCAGAACATAGCCAAGCGCCGGGCCGCATAGAGCGCCAACGCCACGCCGGTGCCGGCCAGGATATCGTCTGCCATGATGCCGAACACGCCCGGCTGGCGATCCGCCCAGCCAACCGGTCCCGGCTTCCAGACATCGAGAATACGGAAGCCCAGGAACGCCGCAGCCAATCCGGTTACCGAAATCCCGGCAAGTCCCAGCATCGCGACCCACTGGCCGGCGACCTCGTCGATCACGACCCAACCCGGGTCCGCGTTGGGATCGGCTACGGCGTGCGGGATGGCACGGTAGCCGGCTACGGCCGCAAGCGCCGCGCCGAGCGGCAGCAGCCAATGCGGTCCTGACATCAGCGCGGCGCCGATCAGCAGCGCTACCGCTGATCCTGCCGTTCCCGGCGCGACCGGAAAGAAACCGACGCC
Source organism: uncultured Acetobacteraceae bacterium (assembly GCA_964247175.1). GTDB lineage: Bacteria > Pseudomonadota > Alphaproteobacteria > Acetobacterales > Acetobacteraceae > CAHJXG01. The sequence goes on from CAXTUO010000254.1 coordinate 4,835, forward strand.
GAAGAAGCTGGCCACCAGGCGGCTCACCCGGCGGACCGCGCGAGCGGGTGCGGTGCCGCGGTGCCGCGCCGGGCCGCGTAGATCACGACGTTTTCGATCACGCGCTGCACGTAGTTGCGGGTTTCGCTGAACGGGATCAGCTCAATCCAGTCGATCATGTCGATGACGCCGGTTCGCGGGTCGCCATAGCCGGCGAGCCAGTCCAGCACCCGGTTCGGTCCCGCGTTGTAGCCGGCCAACGCCAAGGGCAAGGCGCCGCCGAACTGGTCCAGCAATGTTTGAAGATAGGCCGTGCCAAGCCGCATATTATACGTCGCATCGGTTGTCAGCGCGGACAGGCTCACGGCCTCGTTCAGCCGCCGCGCGATGCCCGCGGCGGTGGCCGGCATGAGCTGCATCAGGCCCTGCGCGCCGGCCGGGCTTCCCGCTTGGGTGTCGAAGCTGCTTTCCTGCCGGATGAGGCCGAGCGTCACCGCAGGCTCGACCGCGGCGTCCGGCGGCTCCGCCGCCAGGGGCCAGCCGGCCTCCGGCAGCATCAACCCGTCCCGCCCAGCCCGGCGCGCGATGGCCACCGCCTGGTCCGGCAGGCCAAGGCCCAGGGCTAGGCGGGCCGCCATCGCACGCTCTGCCGCATCATCCGCCGTTTCGGCGAGGCGGAGGAGGAACGCCTTGGCCCGGCGCGGCTCCCCCCAGGCCACCAGCAGCGCCGCCGCCCGCGCCAGCTCCCGGCCGATCACAGCGGTGGCCTGCTCGACGGTCCATGCCGGGTCGTGCACGGCGCGGATGCGGGCGGCGAGCGCCGCGTCGTCGTCGCCCAGGGCACGGATGGCGAGCTGGCCGTAGAAGGTGGTTGCCCAGGCCGCGGCTTGAACATAGGCGGCTTGCGCACCCGCGGCGTCGTTCTGCGCCGCTGCGGCCCGGCCGATCCAGTAATAGGCCCGCCCCTGCGTGATCGCCGCATGGGATAGGGCGGCAAGCGCCCGGAAGTGCCGGGCCGCCACGTCCGGCTGCTGCAGCCGGCGCAGCGCGATCCAGCCGGACA
>CAXTUO010000255.1:0-261 GCA_964247175.1 uncultured Acetobacteraceae bacterium
GGCGGGCACGACCGCCGCCCCCAGCACCGCCCGCCCGTCGCGCACCAGGCCGATGTTGACCGTGAACTCGTCCCGCCCGGCCGAGAACTCCCGCGTGCCGTCCAGCGGGTCCACCAGCCAGTACTCGTGGTGGTCGTCCGGCTCGTGCCCGGCGGCGACCTCCTCCTCGGCGACGACGGGGATGCCGGGCGTTGCAGCCCGCAGCGCCTCGACGATCAGCGCCTCCGCCGCGTGGTCGGCCTCCGTCACCGGGCTTTCGTC
>CAXTUO010000255.1:271-5830 GCA_964247175.1 uncultured Acetobacteraceae bacterium
TGCGCCGGGTCTCGAACCCGCGGGCGCGCACCGCCAGGATCACGGACCCGGCACGGCGGGCCAGGTCGGCGGCGAGGTTGAGCAGCGATGGGTCATCCATCCCGGGGATGAAACCACAGGAGCGCGCGGGGGGAAAGTCAGGCCCTTTCCTGCCCCTGCTTGCCGAATCGTTCTGCCGGCTCGGATATAGGGTGAATGGAGTTGGATGCGCATGCTGAGCGGCAGTCTGTTTAGCCGGTACTTCCTGGACACCGGCGTGCGCACCACCGCGGCCTGGGCCGCTCTGCCGGAGGAAGACGCCGCAACCTTCGCCGCGGCAGCGCGCGCCGACCTGAATGTCTTTTCCGCTGCCGACGCGCCGAATGAGGCCGTGACCGAAGAGCGCCTGATCTTCCCCGTCCTGCGGCTGCTCGGCTGGGACCTGCTGCCGCAGCAGCAGGCCACTCGCCGGCGTGAAGACGTGCCGGATGCGCTGCTGTTCGCTGACGTGGACGCCGCCGGAATGGCCATGACCCGGCCGGTCGGTTCCGAGCGGTACCGCCTCGCCCTCGCCGTGCACGAGAGCAAGCGTTGGGACCTGCCCTTGGACCGGGCAACCGATGCCAGCGGCCGCACCCCCGCCTCCCAGGCGCTCCGCTATCTCCGTCTTGCCGAGGAGCTGTCCGGCGGGCGCGTGCGATGGGCGCTGCTCAGCAACGGCAGGCTTTGGCGCCTTTACGCCTATGACGTCACCTCGCAGGCCGAGCGCTTCCTGGAAGCCGATCTCGTCGCCTTGCTGGAACCGGGCGGAGAGGCCGCCTTGCGCGTGTTCCTGCTGCTGTTCCGGCGGGCCTCCTTCCTGCCCGGCCCCGATGGCCGCAGCATCCTGCAGGCCGCTCTGGCCGAGGCGCAGGAATGGCAGCAAGCCGTCACGGCCGGGCTGTCCCGCGCGGTGTTCAAGGAGGTCTTTCCCGACCTGCTGCGCCTCCTGTCCGCAGCCGACCCGGACGCCGCGCCCGACGACGCCGCTTGGCCTGAACGCCTGCGGGATGCGACGCTGGTGCTGCTCTACCGCCTGCTGTTCCTGCTCTACGCCGAGGACCGCGACCTGCTCCCGGTGGAGCATGACGGCTACCGGCCTTTCGCCATCACCACCCTGCGCCGGCAAGTCGCGGCCGCCATCGCCGGGGAGCGCGTGCTCTCAGCCACCGCCGCCACGTGGTGGCCGCGGCTGCTGCGCTTGTTCAGCGCGGTCGCCGGCGGCAGCGACGACATGGGCCTGCCGCCCTACAACGGCGGCCTGTTCGACGCGCGCCGCGCCCCGCTGCTTAACCGCGTTGCGCTGCCGGACGCCGCCTTCGCCCCGGTGCTGGACCGGCTCTCGACGCTTCGCGGCGATGGCGACGCGGTTTGGATCAACTACCGGGACCTTTCGGTGCAGCAGCTCGGCGCCATCTACGAAGGGCTGCTGGAACGCGGCGTCGCCGTGCGGTCCCGGCTGGTCGCGCCGGTTCTGGACGACGCGCTGCGCCACGGCAGCGGCGCCTATTACACGCCCGAGGCGCTTGTGCAGCTCGTGATGCGCCAGGCGGTCGCGCCGCTGCTGGCGGAGCGCCGCGCGGTCTTTGCGGCCGTGCTTGGCCGGCTGGCCGCCGATGGCCGCGGTCCTGCCGAAACCTTCGCCGCCCTCCGGCCCTTCGACCCGGCAACCGCGTTCCTCAACCTGAAGATCTGCGACCCGGCCATGGGGTCCGGGCACTTCCTCGTTTCCCTGGTGGACTGGCTGGCGGACGAGACGCTTGCCGCGATGGAGGAAGCGGCCGACCTCGCCGTCGCCGCCGGCTACCGCTCCCCGCTCGCCGACCGCATCCGGCGGGAGCGCGAGCAGATCGAGGCCACCGCGTCCCTGCACGGATGGCCGCTCGACCCCCGCCACCTGGACGACCGGCAGATCGTCCGCCGCCTGTTGCTGAAGCGCGTGGTCTATGGCGTCGACCTGAACCCGCTGGCGGTGGAGCTGGCCAAGCTCTCGCTTTGGCTGCACAGCTTCACCGTCGGCGCGCCGTTGTCCTACCTGGACCACCACCTGCGCCCCGGCGACAGTCTGTTCGGCGCCTGGATCGCCGACACGCAGGCGCTGACCAGCGGCGCGGGCAAGGCGAAGCGCGGCGGCCTCGCCCTGACCGGCCCCATCCAGGCCGCCCGCAGCGCCGCGCAGGCCATGGAGCAGATCGAGGACCTGGCCGACGCCGACATCGCCCAGGTCCGGCAGAGCGCCGGCCTGTTCGGCGACATCGAAGAGGCCACCCGGCCGCTGCGCGGCTTCCTGGACTGCCTGCACGCCCGGCTCTGGCTCCCGCGCCCGGCCGGGCGGGACGCGCGCACCGAGCAAGAGCGGGCGGTGAACGCCTGGCTGGACGGGGTATGCGGCGACCCGGTGGCGCTGGCGAACGGGGCGCCGCCCGGCGGCGTGCCGGTGACGCGCCGCGCGGTGGAGGGGTTGCTGCAATCCCTGCGCGCGCTGGCGCGGCAGCGCCTCTTCCTGCACTGGCAGCCGGCCTTTCCCGGCGTATGGCGGACCTGGCAGGCAGTGGAGCCGGAAGGCGGGTTCGACGCCGTGGTCGGCAACCCACCCTATGTCCGGCAGGAGCAGTTGGCGGCGATGAAGCCGGTCCTCAAGGCCCGTTACGCCGCCTATGACGGCGTGGCCGACCTTTACATCTACTTCTTCGAGCAGGCGCTGCGGCTGCTGCGGCCCGGCGGGCGCGTCGCTTTCACGGTGACGAACAAGTGGCTCAAGGCCGGCTACGCCGCGGCGCTGCGCGGCGTGCTGGCGGAGCGCGCTTGGGTGGAAAGCGTGACCGATTTCGGCCATGCCCGCGGCTTCTTCCCCGGAACGGACGTGTTCCCCTCCGTGCTCTGCGCCCGGCGTCCCCTGCTGGCGGAGAACGCGCCGGAACAGGCCGCCGTGACGGTGGTGCCGCGCGACTTGGTGCAGATGAAGGCGCTGGAGGCGCAGGTGGCGGAACTTGCGTTCCCCATGCCGCGCACCGTTTTCACGCGGGAGCCTTGGGTGCTGGAGCCGCCAGCGGTTCGGGCGTTGATGGAGAAACTGCGGCGAGCCGGATTGCCCCTACGGGAGCGCGTCGGCCCGAATGCGCTATATCGGGGAGTTCTAACAGGCTTCAACGAAGCATTCGTGGTGGACAGGCCAACACGCGATGCCCTCGTGCGGGCGGACTCGCACAGCGCGGAACTGATGCGTCCCTTTCTGCGCGGGCAGGACATCGACCGCTGGTCCAGCGGTTGGGCCAACCTGTCCCTGATCCTTCTCCGCAGTAGCGGCAACTATCTGTGGCCCTGGTCGGGCATGACAGGCGAGGCAGCGGAGGAGTGCTTTCGCCAAACCTTTCCGGCCGTCTATGACCGCTTCTTGCCGTTTCGTGATCGCTTGAAGGCGCGGGAGGACCAAGGGCGCTTCTGGTGGGAGCTACGATCATGCTCTTATTATGCTGCATTTGACCAGCCAAAAATCATGTACCAAGAAATCCAATATTATCCTGCATATAGTCTTGATGTTATTGGACGTATCCTCAACAGTAAAGGGTTTTTCATCCAAAGCGCTGATCCTTGGCTGCTCACCGTGCTCAACAGCCCGCTGCTGTGGTGGTTCGGATGGCGTCACTTCGCCCGCATGAAGGACGAGGCGCTGACCCCGCAGGGCTATCGCGTCGAAACCTTGCCTATCGCTGCCGCGGGTGCGTCTTCAATGGAAACCGTGCCCGAAATGGTAAGCGCCCTGCGTGCAATCTGGCGTGACCGGCAAGCGACGCGGGATGCGTTGCGCGACTGGCTCCGCGTCACCTGGGACCTCCCCGCGCCGCCCGCCGCCCTGCTCGACCCCTTCAACCTCACCGCCGACCAGTTCGCCCAGGCCCTCCGCGCCGCCCTGCCAACCCGCCGCCGCACCCTGTCCTCCGCCGCTGTCGCCGCCATCCGCGCCGAGCACGCAACGACAATCGCGCCCATGGCGGCAAAACTGGCGGAGGCTGCGCGGCACGAGGCCGCCCTGTCCGCCGCCGTGAACCATGCCTACGGCCTGACCCCGGAGGAAGAGGCGCTGATGTGGGCCACCGCCCCGCCGCGCATGCCGATCCCGCCGCCGCCCGTCCCGTAGAGGCTGCAAGTTGGAGCCGCGGGCGCGTCCAGCGCCGCCCCACCCCTGGCAAACCCGCCTCCCCCTGTTACACTGCGGCACCCCACCCCCGGAGCCTCCATGATCGACATCGCCTTCATCCCTCCCGCCCTGCCCACCTCCGGCGCGCTGGCCTTGCTGGTCCCGGAAGGCGCGAGCCTCGGGGCAGGGGAGGGCATGTTGGCGCAGGCGGACGCGGCCTGCGGCGGCACGCTGTCCCGCGCCGCCGCCGCCGCCGGGTTCACCGGCAAGAAGGCGCAAACCTGCACCGTGCTGGCGCCCAGCGAGGGCCTGTCCCGCGTCGTGTTGATCGGCCTGGGCCGGGATGCCGACCACACGCTCCGCGGGATGGAGGAAGCAGGCGCCGCCGCCGCCATGGCGCTGGCGCGCGACGCGGAGGCGGCGCTGGCGGTGGACAACATGCCCGCCTCCCACGCGGCGCACGCGGCGCTCGGCGCGCAGCTCCGCTCCTACCGCTTCGACCGCTACCGCACCAAGGAAAAGCCGGACGACAAGCCGAAGCTCGCCACGCTTAACATCATGGCGGACGACCCGGACGCCGCCCAGGCCGATTGGCCCGCCCTCGCCGCCGTGGCGGGGGGCGTCGCCCTGTCCCGCGACCTCGCGAGCGAGCCGCCCAACGTCCTGCACCCGACCGAGCTGGCCGAACGCTGCCGCCCGCTCGCGGACCTGGGCGTCGAGGTGGAGGTGCTGGGTCCCGAGCAGATGCGCGGCCTCGGCATGAACGCGCTCCTCGCCGTGTCCATGGGCAGCGCGCAGGAGCCACGGGTCGTCGTCATGCGCTGGAACGGCGGCGAGCCGGGCGCCGCGCCCGCCTGCTTCGTCGGCAAGGGCGTCACCTTTGACAGCGGCGGCATCTCCATCAAGCCCGCGCCGGGCATGGAGGACATGAAATGGGACATGGCCGGCGCCGCCGCGGTGATCGGCCTGATGTCGGCGCTGGCCGGCCGCAAGGCCCGGGCCAACGTGGTGGGCGTCGTGGGCCTCACGGAGAACATGCTGGGCGGCGCCGCCCAGCGCCCCGGCGACGTGGTGCGCAGCCTGTCCGGCCAAACCATCGAGGTGCAGAACACCGACGCGGAGGGCCGCTTGGTGCTTGCTGACGCCATTTGGTATGCGCAAGACCGGTTCAGCCCGGCCTTCACCGTCGATCTCGCGACGCTCACGGGCGCCATCATCGTGAGCCTCGGCCACGAATACGCCGGCATGTTCAGCAACGACGACGCCCTGGCGGCCAAGCTGCAGGCCGCCGGGCAGGCGAGCGGGGAGGCGGTGTGGCGGATGCCGCTGGGCGGGGCCTACGACAAGCTGATCCGCTCCGACATCGCCGACATGAAGAACATCGGCGGGCGGCCCGGCGGCGC
>CAXTUO010000256.1:0-5826 GCA_964247175.1 uncultured Acetobacteraceae bacterium
GCCAGCGTCGCGGCCGTGCCCATCACCCCGACGCAGCCCTCCGGGACGGTCGCTCCCGCTCCGCCGGTCCCTGCGCCGCCGCCCGCGTCCCGTCCGGTGCTGCCGCGGCCGCCCCCGGCCAACACGCGGGCGGATGCGGGGTCGCAGCTGCCGTCCATCGCGCTGGTGGCGCTGGAAGGCGCGGGCATGGTGGTCGCCCGCGCGGCGCGCACCCGCATCTCGGAGGAGTACCGGATCGTGATCGGCCGGGTGCTCCGCGCGCTGCGCGACGAGGGGAGCGGCACCGCGCTGGGCAACCTCGTGATGGTCACGAGCGCCCGGCCCGGCGAGGGCAAGAGCTTCACCGCGCTCAACCTGGCCGGCAGCATCGCGCAGCACAGCACGGAGAAGGTGCTGCTCGTGGACCTCGACGCCAAGCTGCGCCCGATCTCCGCGCTGCTGGGCGTGGGCGACCGGCTGGGCTTCCACGACATGGTCGCCGACCAAACGCTCCGGCCGGAGGACGTGATCCTGAACACGGCCATCGCCAACCTGACCTTCCTGCCGGTCGGCTCCCGGTCGGGCGAGCTGACCGACAGCACCAGCGTCCGCCCGATCACGCCGGTGATCACCCGGCTGGCGCGGCGCTTCCCCAAGCACCTCATCATGCTGGACGCGCCGCCCTGCCTGTCCACCAGCGACCCGCACACCGTGGCTCCCTATGTCGGCCAGGTCGTCATGGTGATCGAGGCCGAGCGCACCCAGCGCAGCGAGGTGGAGGCGGCGCTCGACCTGGTGCGGGTATGCCCGACGATCACCATGCTGCTGAACAAGGTCCGGCTGACCACCAGCCACACCTTCGGCGCGTATGACTACTACGGTTCCTATACCTGATCCGATGAAGGGCATGCCGATCAAACCCACCCACCCCGGCAGGCGGCTGGGGCGCCGCCCGGCCCAGGCCGGCTTGCTCGCGGCGGCGAGCCTCGGCGCCGGCACGGCCAGTCTTTGCGCCGGCGTGGCCAGCTTCTACGCCGGTGCGGCCTGGGCGCAGCTCGGCGGCGGCTATCCCAGCCTGCCCGCCACCGTGACCGATACCCGGGTGGACGACCTGCGCGGGCAGTTGGAGCAGTACCTCCCCGGCCTGCAGCCGCGCACCACAGGGCCGGCGTTCCTGGTCAACGCCTCGCTCGGGGTGGACGCCGGCTTCACCGACAACGCGCTGCGGGTCGAACGGCCGCGCCGGGCGGACGCCTTCACGACCATCAGCCCCGCCTTGCAGGTGTCCGGCGACACCTCGCGGCTGCGGGTGAACCTGAACTATGCCCCGATTGCGAGCGTCTATGCCCAGAACTCAAGCCAGAACCGCTTCGACCAGTTCGGGAACGGCGTGGCGCTTGCGACCCTGGTTCCGGAGGCGGTGTTCCTCGACCTGCGCGGCAGCGTCACGCAGCAATCCCGCACCGGCGGCTACGTCCAAACGGGCAACACGCTCGGCTTGAACCGCAACGACCAGGTGCAGACCACGGCGTTCAGCGTGACGCCCTATGCGGAGCACCGCTTCGGCGGGCTGGGCACGGCCCGGCTCGGCTACTCCCTGGCGCGCACCGTCCAGAACGGCTACGGCAACGGGAACGGCCTCAACAACACCCAGGCGCTCCTGTTCAACAACGGCTTCGGCGCCACCGGCAACCTCACCACGCAACGCGAGCGCGCGTCGTTCGTCACCGGGGAGAACCTGGGCCGGGTGAACGACGTCGCGGTGCTGGAGGCCGTGCAGTACAACGGCATCGGCGCCTACCGGGGGGCGCACCGCAACCAGGTCACCAACGACGTGGGCTTTGCCATCACCCGCACGGTCACGGCGCTGGCCGGCTTCGGCTACCAGGACCTGCGCTTCAACGGCCTGCCCGGCGTACGGATCAACGAGCCGATCTGGAGCGTGGGCGGGCGGCTCACGCCCAACGCGGACAGCTCGCTCACCATCACCTACGGGCGGCGCGACGGGTTCAACGCCGCCGCGGTGGACGGGGCGCTTTCGCCCACCGCGCGCACCCGGGTGTTCGTGCGCTACGCCACTGGGCTTACGACCGATGCGGAGGAGCAGCAGAACCTGCTGGCGACCACCAATGTCGGCCCGACGGGGCTGCTGGTCGACAGCGTGACCGGGGCGCCGGTGTCGTCCAGCAGCGGCGCGTTCGGCACGGACAACGGGCTGTACCGCCTGCGCCGCTTCTCGATCACCGGGCTGCTGCTGCTGAACCGCGACTCCGTGAGCGTCAGCCTCGAACAGGACGACCGGCAAAGCATCAACACGGTACAGGCCGGCGCCGCCGGCACCGCCGCGCCGACGACGGCCAGCAACAACGGCGTCTTCGGGACGCTGTCCTGGGAACACGAGCTGTCGCCGGCCCTTTCCAGCTCGGCGTCGTTTTCCTACGGCGTGGACAACAACGGCAACCTGGTGGGCACGGCGGCCTCGGGATCGCAGCGGACGGTGCAGACCACGCTTGCGCTCAACTACATCTTCACGGAGACATTGACCGGCAGCGCGCGCTATCTGTTCACCGACCGCTCGGGCGGGGCGGGGCAGACGAATGCCGGCTCGTTCGCCTTCGGCCAGACGGGGCAGAACCTGACCGAGAACCTGCTGCTGGTCGGCCTGCGGAAAAGCTTTTGAGGCGCGGTGCGGTGTACGAAACGTTCTACAACCTGTCCGCGACGCCGTTCCAGCTCACGCCGGACAGCCGCTTCTTCTTCGGCAGCACCGGCCACAGCAAGGCCATCGCCCACCTGAACTACGGTTTGGCGCAGAGCGAAGGCTTCATCGTCATCACCGGCGAGGTCGGCGCCGGCAAGACCACGCTGGTCGAGTGGCTGCGCTCCCAGATGGACCCGGCCGCCTTCACCATCGCCCGCGTCAACACCACTCAGGTGTCGGAGGACGAGCTGTTCCGCCTGGCGATGGCCGGGTTCGGCTTGACGGAGGATGGGGGCAAAGCGGCCCTGCTGCAGCGGTTCCAGGACGTGCTGCGGGAGCATCAGGCGACCGGCCGCCGCTGCCTGCTGGTCGTGGACGAGGCGCAGAACCTGTCGTTCGCGGCGCTGGAGGAGCTGCGGATGCTGTCCAACCTCACGGTGGAGGGCCGCACCTCGCTGCAGACCGTGCTGCTGGGCCAGCCGCAGTTCCGCCGCCTGCTGGCCAGCCCCAATCTCGACCAGCTCCGCCAGCGCGTGCTGACCTCCTACCACCTGGGGCCGCTCAGCCAGGCCGAGACCCGGGCCTACATCGAGCACCGCCTCCATGCCGTCGGCTGGGCCGGCGACCCGCATTGGGACGAGGCGGCGTTTGAGGCGGTGTTCACCCATACCGGCGGCATCCCGCGCCGCATCAACCGCCTGTGCTCCCGCGTGCTGCTGTACGGCGTGCTGGAGGAAACGCACGACATCACCGGCGACGTGGTGGACGCGACGGCCACCGAGCTGGCGCATGACCTGGAAGGCTCGGGTGCGGACCCGGGGGCGCTGCCGGGCTTTGCGAACGGCGCCGCGGCGCGGCCCGGCGCCGCCCTGTCCTATGCCGACCTGCTGAACCGCGTGGAGGCGCTGGAGCAGCAGGTGGCGGCGCGCGAGCAGGTGTTCCGCCGGCTGGCCGGGATGCTCGGGGCGGACGGCTGATGGCGCCGGCGCACTCCCCGGTCAGCGCGATGCCGATCAACGCCATGACCGTCGATGTGGAGGACTACTTCCAGGTGCAGGCCTTTGCCGGGGTGATCGACCGGGCCAGTTGGGACGCCATTCCCTGCCGGGTCGAGGCGAACACCGACCGCATCCTGCAGCAGTTCGACGAGGCAGGGGTGGCCGCCACCTTTTTCACCCTGGGCTGGGTTGCCGACCGTTATCCCGGCATCGTGCGCCGCATCGTGGCGGCCGGGCACGAGCTGGCGAGCCACGGCTACGGCCACGCCCGGGCCGACGGCCAGACGCCGGGCGAGTTCCGGGAGGACGTACGCCGGGCGCGCGGCGTGCTGCAGGACCTGGGCGGCGTGCCGGTCGCGGGCTACCGCGCGCCCACCTTCTCCATCGGGCCGCGCAACCCGTGGGCGTTCGACGTGCTGGCGGAGGAAGGCCATGCCTACAGTTCCAGCGTGTTCCCCGTGCGGCACGACCTGTACGGCGCGCCGGACGCGCCGCGCTTCCCGCACCGCCCGGCGGGCGGGCCGCTGCTTGAAATCCCGATGACGGCCGTGCGGCTGGGCGGGCGCAACCTGCCCTGCGCCGGCGGCGGCTGGTTCCGGCTGACGCCCTACCCCCTGTTCCGTGCCCTGCTGCGCCGGTTCCACCGGGTGGATGCGGCGCCGGGCGTGTTCTACTTCCACCCTTGGGAGATCGACCCCGGCCAGCCCCGCGTCTCCGCCGCGCCCTGGCTGTCCCGCTTCCGCCATCGCGTGAACCTTTCGGCCATGCAGGGCCGGCTGGACCGCCTGCTGCGCGACTTCGCGTGGGACCGGATGGATCGCGTGTTCGCAGACGCCTTGGCCGCTCCCGCCGCCTAGCCCATGCCGATCCGCTGCCGACCGCTCGACGCCGCGACCGCGGCCGCTTGGGACGCCTTCGTGGACGCGGCGCCGACCGGTACCTTCTTCCACCGCGCGGCCTGGGCCACGGTGTTCGCCCGCGCGTTCGGCCATGCGCCGCACTACACGCTGGCGGAACGGGACGGCGCGGTGGTCGGCGTGCTGCCGCTCGTGCACGTGAAATCCATGCTGTTCGGCAACAGCCTGATGTCCAGCCCGTTCTGCGTGTATGGCGGCCCGCTCGCCGCGGATGCGGAGACCGCCGCGGCATTGGACGCCCACACTGCCGCCTCCATGCGGCGCGTGGGCGCCAAGGTGGCAGAGTTCCGCTTCCTGCATCCCTTGCCAGAGGGCTGGCTCGCCGACGCCGAGTGGCCCACCCGGTCCGACCTGTATGCCACCTTCCGGAAACCGATCGCGGCGGACAATGACGCCAACATGAAGGCGATCCCCCGAAAGCAGCGCGCGGTGGTGCGCAAGGGGATCGAGCGCGGGCTGGTGTCCACCGTGTCCGACGGGGTGGACGGGCTGCACGCCATCTATGCCGAAAGCGTGCGCAACCTCGGTACCCCCGTGTTCAGCCGCCGCTATTTCCGCATCCTGGCCGAGACGTTCCGTGAGCGCATGGACGTGGTCACGGTGTTGGACGCGGGCCAGCCGGTCAGCGCGGTGCTGAACTTCTACGACCGCGATGAGGTCCTGCCCTATTACGGCGGCGGCACCGCGGCGGCCCGGAGAAGTCACGCCAACGATTTCATGTATTGGGAAGTCATGCGCCGGGCGGCGGCGCGGGGCAGCCGCTTGTTCGATTTCGGCCGCAGCAAGGCCGGCACCGGGGCGTTCGCCTTCAAGAAGAACTGGGGTTTCGCCCCGACGCCGCTGCACCACCGCTACCGCCTCGCGCCGGGTGCCGCCATTCCCGACCACAACCCGCTCAACCCGAAGTACCGGCTGTTCATCGCCGCATGGAAGCGCCTGCCGATGCCGGTCGCCAACGTCCTTGGCCCGCACATCGTCCGCGGCGTCGGGTGATGCGCGACCTCATCTTCATCTCGCACCGCATCCCGTATCCGCCCGACAAGGGCGAGAAGATCCGCGGCCTGAACCTGCTGCGGCACCTGTCGCAGTCGTTTCGCATCCACCTCGGCTGCCTTGTGGATGAGCCCGGCGACATGCAGCACCTGCCGGCGCTGCGCGAATGGTGCGCGGAGGTCGCGGGCTTTCCCATCGACAAGCGGCGGCAGAAGCTCCGGGCGCTGGCGATGCTGCG
>CAXTUO010000257.1:0-5821 GCA_964247175.1 uncultured Acetobacteraceae bacterium
TGCACGTGGTCGATGTAGTTGCGGTTCCACAGCGGCTCGAAGATGCCGTTGCTGAAACGGAGCGCCATGATGTTCTGCACCGTTTCCTTGCCGAGGAAATGGTCGATTCGGAACACCTGGCTTTCGTCCATCTTGTCCAGGATCAGCTGGTTCAGCGCCTTGGCGCTGGCGAGGTCGTGGCCGAACGGCTTTTCCACCACCACGCGGCGGAACGCGCCTTCCTGCTGCTCCATCAGCCCGCCATCGGCCAGCCGGGTCAGCACGGGGCCGAAGAAGCGGGCGGCAACGGCCAGGTAGAACACGCAGTTGCCGGTAATCCGGCGCTTCAGGGTCTCGTAGGTCCCGGCATCCTGGAGATCGCCCACCTGGTAGAACAGCCGGTCGCGCAACCAGCCCCAAGCGTCGCCGTTCAGCGCGCCCGGGTCGAACTCGCCTCCCTTGTTGGACGCGAAGCCCTGCATGGCCTCGGTCAGATCCTTGCGGTAGGCGTCGTCGTCGCGCTCGACCCGATCGACGCCGACGACCTGGAACCCGTCCTGCAACAGCCCGGCCTGCCGCATGTTGTAGATCGAGGGGAGCAGCAGCCGCTTCGTCAGATCCCCGCCGGCGCCGAAAACGACCAGCGTGCAGGGCGGCGCCGGGTCTGCGGACGCGCGGCTCTCGGGACCGGACGGGACGGCGGAAGCGTCCATGGCTCAGATTTCCCGCTCGTGTTCCTGAACCTTGACCTCGGCGGGCTTGGGCAGCGGCTGCGGGAGGACGCCCGGCGTCTTCGGCTCCACATGGCCACCGAACCCGGCGCGCATCGCCGACAGCAGCTTGTTGGCGAAGCTGTGGTGCCGCCGGCTTTCGAAGCGGGCGAACAGGCTCGCGGTGATCACCGGCGCCGGCACCGACTCCTCGATGGCCGCTTCTATCGTCCAGCGTCCCTCGCCGCTGTCCTCCACCTCGCCCTGGTAGGCCGACAGGTCGCCGTCCTTGGCCAGCGCGATGGCCGTGAGGTCCAGCAGCCAGGAACTGACCACGCTGCCGCGGCGCCACACCTCGGCCACCTCGGTCACGTTGATGTCGAAGCGTTCAGCGTCCGGCAGGTGGTCGCTGCCCTTGGCACGCAGGATGTCGAACCCTTCGGCATAGGCCTGCATCAGCCCATACTCGATCCCGTTATGCACCATCTTAACGAAGTGCCCGGCGCCGGCCGGCCCCGCGTGGATGTAGCCCTGTTCGGCCCGCGGGTCGTGTTCTTCCCGCTCCGGCGTCCGTTCGATGGTGCCGATGCCCGGCGCCAGGGTGGCGAAGATCGGGTCGAGGCGGCGCACCACCTCCTCCTCGCCGCCGATCATCATGCAGTAGCCGCGCTCGATCCCCCAGATGCCGCCCGACGTGCCGACATCGACGTAGGTGATGCCCTTGCCGGCCAACTCCCTCGCCCGCCGGATATCATCCTTGTAGAAGGTGTTGCCGCCGTCGATGATCGTGTCGCCGGTGCCGAGCAATTCTCCCAGCTCGGCCACCGTCGTTTCGGTGATCTTGCCCGCCGGCAGCATGACCCACACGGCACGGGGCGGCGACAGCTTCGCCACCATGTCCGCGAGGCCGCTGGACGGCGCAGCCCCCTTGTCCGCCAGGCTGTGCACCGCCGCATCGTTCCGGTCGTACACGACGGTGCGGTGCCCGGCGCGCATCAGGCGCTGGCTGATGTTGCCGCCCATGCGGCCGAGGCCGACGATCCCGAGTTCCATGTCCTGCTCCCCTACAGCGCCGCATCGACGGCGCGGGCCAGCCGCGCCAGCCCGGCGTCCACGTCCGCCCCCAAGTGCACGCGCAGCGCCCGCCGCCCCCGCTCCGCCAGCACGTCGAAGTCGCCGCGCGCCTGCGCCGCCTTCACCGTGCCGAAGGTGTATTTCTCACCGGGCACCGGCAGGTCCTTCGCGTCGTCGGCGGTGATCTGCAGCACCACGCCGCTGTTCGGCCCGCCCTTGTAGGCCTGGCCGGTCGAGTGCAAAAACCGTGGCCCGAAGCCCACGCAGGTCGCCACGCGCTTCTTGTCGCGGATGCGGGTGCGCAGCGCCTGCAAGGCCTCGATATGCGCGGCGTTGCGGTCGATGTAGGCCAGGAGCGCCACGTAGTCGCCGGGTCCGGCGCGGTCCAGGTGCGCCTTGATCACCGCATCCAGGCTGTCATGGCGCAGCGCGTCCTGGTCGCGCGGGTCGGTGAACAGCTTGATGCCGTCGGACATCAGGAACGGCGCCTCGTCCGGCAGCTTGCCGGTCGCGGCGTAGGCGTCCGTCAGCTTCTTCGTCTCGACCTTGCTCGCCTCCACGTCCGGCTGGTCAAACGGGTTGATGCCGATGACCGAGCCCGCGACGGCGGTCGCGAACTCCCACAGGAAGAACTGCTGCGCCACCTCCGTCGTGCTGGACAGCGACAAGCGCACGACCGGCTGGCCGGCCTGCTCCAGCGCCGCCACCGCCGCATCCTGCGCCGCGTCGGGTGCCGTGGTCAGGCGCAGGTAGGCGAACACCCGGTCCTCGCCGTAAACGCCCGGCGCCCCTAGCGGCTCAAGGTCCACCGGCACGATACCATGGCCCTGCTTGCCCGTGCTTTCCGCCAGCAGCTGCTCCAGCCAGGCGCCCACGTCGTAGATGCCGGGGCTGGCGATGATCGTCACCTTGTTCCGCCCGGCTCTTGCCGCGGTGCCGATGATGGCGCCGAGCTGCACGCCGGGGTTCTCGTCCGGCGGGGTGCCCGCGGCGCAGCTCCGCTGCATCAGCGCGGCCGAATACAGGAACTCCTTCAAGTCCAGGCCCATCGCCGCCGCTGGCACCATGCCGAAGTTGGACAGCACGGAGTAGCGCCCGCCGATGGCCGGGTCGCCCATGAACACCCGGCGGAAGCCGTCGGCCTCCGCCACGCGCTGCATCTTCGACCCGGGATCGGTCACGGCGACGAAGTGCTGGCCGGCCTTGTCCCCGACCGCCTTCTGCATGGCGTCCCAGAAGTACGCCTTGAAGATGTTGGGTTCCAGCGTGCCGCCGGACTTGCTGCTGACGATGCACAGCGTCCGCTTGAGGTCCACCCGCGCGTGCAGCGCCGCGATCTGCGCCGGGTCGGTGCTGTCGAGCACCAGCAGTTCCGGGAAGCCGGCCTGCCGCCCAAAGGTCTCGGCCAACACCTCCGGTCCCAGGCTTGAGCCGCCCATGCCGAGCAGCAGGACGTGCTGGAAACCCTCCGCCTTGATCTCGTCCTGGAACGCCTGCAGCTCCGCCAGGTGTTCGTTGCGGTCTTCGACCACGCGCAGCCAGCCGAGCCACTTCGCCTCGTCCGCCCCGGTCCACAGCTTCGCGTCGTGCGACCAAAGGTCGCGCACCTTGCCGTGTTTGCGCCAGTCCTCCATCGTCGCCTTGACCTCGCCGGCCAGCGGCTCCGGCAGGCTCGCCTGTATGGTGCTCAGCTTGTCGCCCAGCATGGCGGCGCGCTTCGCGGCGACCGACCCCAGCAGCTTGTCGGCGGCGCCGGCGAACAACTCGACGCCGTCCACGACCAGCGCCTTGGTCACCTCGTCAAGCCCGAGCTTGTGCTCCGCCGCCGCCGCCATGGTCGCGCGGGCGCCGTCGATGTCCTCGGTCAGGCTGGCGCGCGGGTGGCCGTGGTCGCGAAAGGCGTCCATGGTCGCCGGCGGAATGGTGTCCACGGTGTCGGGGCCGATCAGCTCCTCGACATACAGCACGTCGCTGTACGCCTTGTCCTTGACCCCGGTGCTGGCCCACAGCAGGCGCTGCGGCAGCGCGCCCGCCGCCGCCAGCTTTTGCCAGCGCGGGGAGGCGACCATCTTGAGGTAGGTTTGGTAGGCCATCTTGGCGTTGGCGATGGCGACCTTGCCGCGCAGCCCAGCCAGCGCGGTCTCGCCGTTCTTCACCCGCTCGTCGATCTTCTTGTCGATCACCGCGTCGATGCGGCTCACGAAGAAGCTGGCGACGCTTGCGATGTTCGCGACGTTTTCCCCTCGCGCCGCCCGGTCCTCCAGCCCGGCGATGAACGCCTCCGCCACCGCTTCATAGGCTGCCTGCCCGAACAGCAGCGTCACGTTGATGTTGATCCCATCGCCGATCAGGGTGCGGATCGCGGCCACGCCCTTGTCGGTGCCGGGCACCTTGACCATCAGGTTCTCGCGCCCGACGGCCTTCCAAAGCCGCCGGGCTTCCTCCACCGTCTCGTCGGTGTAGAGCGCCAGGTAGGGCGACACTTCCAGGCTGACGTAGCCGTCCACCTTGTTGGTCGCCTCGTACACCGGGCGCATCACGTCGCAGGCCTGCTGGATGTCCTCCTCCGCCAAGGCCTCGTAGATGTCGAGCGCGTCGTGGTCGCCACGCTCCGCGAGCTGCTTGAACCCGGCGTCGTAGTCGGTGCCCTCCCCCATCGCCTTCTGGAAGATGCTGGGATTGGAGGTGACGCCCTTCAGCCCGTCGCGGTCGATCAGCTTCTTCAAGCTGCCGTCATGGATGAAGCTGCGCTGGATGAAGTCGAGCCACGGGCTTTGCCCGAAAGCCTCAAGCTGCTTGAGGGCATTGCCGACTGTGGGCTGCTGGGTATCCATGTTAGTTCCCCTTGCTGCGCTTCGCTTGGGCACGCGCGGCTTCCAGCACCTTGTCGGGCGTGAAGCCGAATTTCTTCAACAGGTCACCGGCGGGCGCGCTGGCGCCGAAGGTGTGCATCCCGATCATGGCGCCGCCCCAGCCGATGTAGCGGTCCCAGCCCAGCGTCGCGCCCTGCTCCACCGCCACCCGGCCCACCACCGACGACGGCAGCACGCTTTCCCGGTACGCCTCGTCCTGGCTTTCGAACAGCTCCCAGCTTGGCATCGACACGACGCGGGAGCGGACGCCCTCCTTGGCCAGCGCCTCATGCGCCCCGATGCACAGCGACAGCTCGCTGCCGGTGCCGATCAGGATCACGTCGGGCGTGCCCTCGTCCTTGGTGATGGCATAGGCTCCGCGGTCAAGCCCGTCAGCCCGCGCATACTGGTCGCGGTCCAGCGTCGGCAGCGCCTGGCGGCTCAGGATCAGCGCAACGGGCTTGTCGTGCTGCTTGAGCGCGACGCGCCAGGCCTCGGCCACCTCGTTCGCGTCGGCGGGCCGGATCACCACCATGCCGGGCACGGCGCGAAGCGCCATGAGCTGCTCGATGGGCTGGTGCGTCGGCCCGTCCTCGCCCACGCCGATGCTGTCATGGGTGAAGATGTAGATGACCGGCAGCTCCATGATCGCAGCCAGACGGATCGGCGGCTTCATGTAGTCGCTGAAGATCAGGAACCCCGAACCGTAGGCCCGGATGCCGCTCAGCGCCATGCCGTTGCAGATCGACCCCATGGCGTGCTCGCGGATGCCGAAGTGCAGGTTGCGCCCGCCGTAGTTGTCCGCCTCGAAGCTGCCCGCCCCTTGGAAGGTCATGTTGGACTTGGTGGACGGCGCCAGGTCCGCCGCGCCCCCCACGAGCCACGGCACGTGCGGCGCGATGGCGTTCAACACCTTTTGCGAGCTGTCGCGGGTCGCCAAGCCCTTGGCGTCCGCGGGAAAGCTCGGGATGTCCGCATCCCAACCGTCCGGCAACTGCTGGTGGTCCATCATGTCGAGCTCGGCCGCTAGGTCCGGGTACTCGGCGCGGTAGCGGGCCAGCATGTCCATCCATGCGGTGCGGAGCCGGTGGCCACGCGCGCCCATGCGCTTGGCGAAGTGCTCGCGCACGCCGGGCGGCACCAGGAACTGCGCGTCCTCCGGCCAGCCGTAGCTGCGCTTGGCGGCGCGGATCTCCTCGTCGCCCA
>CAXTUO010000258.1:0-5816 GCA_964247175.1 uncultured Acetobacteraceae bacterium
GCGGAGAACCATTCGGTGGTCGGCGGGCTGGGGGAGGCCGTCGCGGGCCTGCTGATGCGTTCCGGCGTGCACGCGGCGTTCCGGCAGATCGGCCTGCCCGACGAGTTCCTGGCTGCTGGGGCGCTGCCGACCTTGCATGACCGCTACGGCATTTCGACGGCCGCGGTGGCCGCTTCCGTGAAGGGATGGATGGCATGAGCGGCGCGATGACCTACGGCACGGTCGGCTTCGTGGGCCTGGGCGCCATGGGGCTGCCGATGGCGCTGAACCTGCTGAAAGCCGGCTACACCGTGCGCGGCTTCGACCTCAACCCGGCGGCGCTTGCCGCGCTGAAGGAGGCCGGCGGCACCGGCGCCGCCTCCGCGGCCGAGGCGGCGACCGGCGCCGAGACCCTGGTGCTGATGGTGGTCAACGCGGCCCAGGCGGAGGCCGTGCTGTTCGAGGCGGGCGCGGCGGAGGCTTTGCCCGAGGGCGGGTCCGTGGTCGTCATGGCCACCTGCCCGCCCCAGGCGGTCGCGGCCCTGGCCGACCGGGTGGCGGCGATGGGGCGCCACCTGATCGACGCGCCGGTGTCGGGCGGGGTGGCCGGCGCCGTCGCCGCGTCGCTCACGGTGATGGCGGCGGCGCCGGGCGAGCACTTCGCCGCCGTGCGCCCGCTGCTCGACGCGGTGGGCGGCAAGGTCGTGCATGTCGGGGAAAAGCCGGGGCAGGGGGCGGTGGTCAAGACCGTGAACCAACTGCTCTGCGGCGTGCACATCGCCGCCGCGGCGGAGGCCTTGGCGCTTGCGGCCAAGCTCGGCATCGACACGGCGGCGGTGCTGGACATCGTGGGCGGCTCGGCCGCGTCGAGCTGGATGCTGCGGGACCGCGGGCCGCGGATGCTGGAAGCGGAGCCGGAGGTGCGCAGCGCCGTCGATATCTTTGTGAAAGACCTGGGCATCGTCATGGAGGCCGGGCGCGATGCGAAGGCGGCGCTGCCAATGGCGGCCGTAGCGCACCAGCTTTTCCTGGCGGCATCGGGCCAGGGCCACGGCAAGGCGGACGACAGCCAGTTGATCCGCACCTACAAACAATTGAACGGCACGGCGGAGAAACCGTAGCCGGGCCGCCGGTTTCGCGGCATAAACAAGAAAACGGAGGAAACATGGACGACCAGGACAGCAGGCCGAACCTGCCCCGGCGCGCGCTGCTCGCCTCCACGGCGGCTTTGCCGCTGGTCGCGGTCCTGTCGCGCCGGGGCAACGCCGCGGAGTTCGCCTACAAGTTCGCCACCGGCCAGGACCCCAGCCACCCCGTCAACGTCCGCGCCGGGGAGGCGCTGGCGCGCATCCGCGACGCTTCGGGCGGGCGGCTCGACATGAAGCTGTTCCCGGCGAACCAGCTCGGCTCCGACACCGACCTGATCAGCCAGGTGCGCAACGGCGGCGTCGAGTTCCTGAACATCGCGACCTCCATCCTCAACACGCTGGTCCCCGCGGTCGGCATCGTCAGCATCGGCTTCGCCTTCCCGGACGATGACGCGGTGTGGCGGGCGGTGGACGGCGAGCTGGGACAGTACATGGCGGGCCAGATCGCCAGGGCCGGTCTTGTGTCCGTCACCAACCTTTGGGCGAACGGCTTCCGCCAGGTCACGTCCTCCACGCGGGAGATCGGGGCGCCCGCGGACCTCAAGGGGTTCAAGATCCGCGTGCCGCCCGCGCCGATCCTGACCTCCTTGTTCCAGGCGCTGGGCGCGTCGCCCACGCCGATCAACTTCAACGAGCTTTATTCCGCGCTGCAGACCAAGGTGGTGGAGGGCCAGGAGAACCCGCTCGCCATCATCGCGACCACCAAGCTCTACGAGGTGCAGAAGTCGCTGAGCACGACCGGGCACGTGTGGGACGGCTACCAAATCCTCGGCAACCGCCGCGCCTGGGAAAAGCTGCCGCCCGACCTCAAGGAGATCGTGCAGCGCGAGCTGGCGCGCTCCGGCCAGGACCAGCGGGCCGACATCGCCCGGCTCAGCGTCAGCCTGCGCCAGGACCTGGCGGCCAAGGGCATGGCGTTCCATGACGTGGACCGCGCGCCGTTCCGCGACGCGCTGCGCGCAACCAGCTACTACAAGGACTGGCAGGCGAAGTTCGGCGAGCAGCCCTGGGCCATGCTGGAAAAGAGCTCCGGGAGGCTGGCATGAGCCAGGCCGCGGGCGCTGTGCCGGCGCAGTCGGCCCATGGAATGCTGGACCTGGCCGACCGCGCGCTCGGCTGGCTGACGGAAATCCCGGCCGCGGTCCTGGTGGTGGCCGAGGTGGTGATCCTGTTCATGGGCGTCGTGTCGCGCTTCGTGTTCGACCGCCCGCTGGTGTGGAGCGACGAGATCGCTTCCCTGCTGTTCCTGTGGCTGGCGATGCTGGGGGCGGCCATCGCGCTGCGCCGGGGCGCGCACATGCGGCTGACCACGGTGGCGGCCCGCATGTCGCCGGCGTGGCGGGCGCGGATGGACGCGCTGGCGGTGGGGGTGCCGCTGCTGTTCCTGGCCCTGCTGGTCAACCCGGCGCTCGACTACGTCGATGACCAATCCTTTATCGAAACGCCGGCGCTGAGCTGGCCCGGCAGCATCCGCGCCGCCGCCCTGCTGGCCGGCATCGGCGCCATGCTGGCGGTCGCGCTGCTCCGCTTGGCGCAGCAGGGCTGGCGGGACACGCTGGGGGTGGCGGCGACGCTGGGGGTCATCGCCGTGCTGCTTTGGGCCGGGTCGCCCTGGCTGATGGCGGTCGGCAACTGGAACCTGCTGTTCTTCTTCGTGCTGCTGGTCGGCGCGGCGGTGCTGCTCGGCGTGCCCATCGCCTTTGCCTTCGGCCTTGCCACCTCCGCGTACCTCCTGACCACCACTTCCACCACGCTGTCGGTGATCGTGGGGCGGCTGGACGAGGGCATGAGTTCGCTCATCCTGCTGGCGGTGCCACTGTTCGTGCTGCTGGGCCAGTTGGTCGAGATGACCGGCATGGCGCGCGCCATGGTGGGGTTCCTCGCGGCACTGATCGGCCATCTGCGGGGCGGGCTGTCCTACGTGCTGCTGGGGGGGATGCTGCTGGTGTCCGGCATTTCCGGCTCCAAGGCGGCGGACATGGCGGCAGTCGCGCCCGTACTGTTCCCGGAGATGAAGCGGCGCGGCTTGAACGAGGGGGAAATGGTGTCGCTGCTCGCGGCCTCCGGCGCGATGGCGGAGACCATTCCACCGTCGCTCGTGCTGATCGCCGTCGCTTCCGTCACCGGCGTGTCCGTCGCGGCGCTGTTCACCGGCGGCCTCTTGCCGGGCGTCGTGCTGGCCCTGGCGCTCGCGGTCATCGCGCGGCAGCGGACGCCGGGCACCGCGGACGCCCGCATTCCCCGCGCTCCGGCCTCCACTGTGCTCCGCGCGTTCATCGTCGGCCTGCCGGCCTTGGTGCTGCCGGTTCTGATCCGCGCCGCGGTGGTGGAGGGCGTTGCCACCGCGACGGAGGTGTCCACCATCGGCGTCGCCTATATCCTGGTCGTGGGCCTGCTGGTGTATCGCCAGTTCGACTGGCGCCGCACCTATCCCATGCTGGTCGAAACGGCGGCGCTGTCGGGCGCGATCCTGTTCATCATCGGCGCCGCGACCGGGATGGCCTGGGCGCTCACCCAGTCGGGGTTCTCACAGGCCTTGGCGCGGGCGATGGGCGGGGTGCCGGGCGGGCAATGGGGGTTCCTGGCGATCTCGGTCTTTGCCTTCATCGTGCTCGGCAGCGTGCTGGAGGGCATCCCGGCCATGGTGCTGTTCGGGCCGCTGCTGTTCCCCATCGCCCGGCAGATCGGGGTGAACGAGGTGCACTACGCCGTGGTGATCATCCTGGCCATGGGCATCGGCCTGTTCGCGCCGCCCTTCGGCCTCGGCTACTACACCGCCTGCACGATCGGGAAGGTGCATCCGGACGTGGCGCTGCGGCGCATCTGGCCGTACCTGGGGGTGCTGACGCTCAGCCTGCTGCTGCTCGCCGCCGTGCCATGGTTCTCGACGGGGTTCCTGCCATAACCGTCGTCTCGATCTCCGCGGCCCTTTACGACGGTTACGAGTTCCCGCGGGCGCTGGACAGCATGGCCCGCTGCGGCGTGCGCTTTGTCGAGCCAGCCTTCATCGTCGGCTACACCGAGCCGTTCGATGAGGCCGCCTTCAGCCCCGCGAGCGCCCGGCAGCACCGCGCCTGGCTGGACGCGAGCGGGCTGCGCTGCCACGCCATGTCGTCCCACATCGACCTGGGCCGGGCGGATGCGCTGGCGGTGTTCGCCGGGCGGATGGAGTTCGCGGCGGCGCTTGGCGCGCGGGTCATCAACACCAATGCGGCGGCGCGCGGGAACGAGGCGCGGTTCATGGCCAACATCGGCCCCCTCGCGGACCGCGCCGCCTCGCTCGGCCTGGCCATCGGGCTGGAGAACCCGGGCAACGGCGAGGACAACCTGATGAACGACGCGGCGGAGGGGCTGGCGCTGATCGGCCGATTGGGCCTGCCGTCCGTGCGGCTGAACTACGACCCCGGCAACACCGTGTCGCACCGGCCCGGCCGGATCGACGCCGCGGCCGATGCGGTCCGGGCCTTGCCGGGCTGCGTGCATTTCCACCTGAAGGACGTGCGGCAGGACGCTGCGGGCTGGCACTTCGTGGTGCCGGGGCAGGGCGGCATCGACTGCACCGCGATCATGGACGCGCTGGCGGCCCGGCCGGACCTGCCGTTCGCGGTGGAGCTGCCGTTGCGGATGCGGCGGCGTCCGGACGCGCAGCCGGTGCGGGCGCCTGAGCCGGTGCCGCTGCCGGTGATCGAGGCGGCGGTGCGGGACTGCCTGGCCTATGTGCGGCGTTGGTTGGCCTAGCGCCCTAAATTGTCCGGCCCGAAAGAGTGCGGCAGCAGCTCTGCCAGGCTGGTGCGCAGCAGCGTTTGCCCGGCAGGGTCCACGATGCGGATGACCAACTCCGGCCCCCCGAACTCCCGCAGCTTCTGCCGGCAGCCGCCGCATGGGGTGCAGGGCGCGCCGCCGCCGCCGGCCACCACCAGCGCGGCGATTCGCCGCCCGCCGGCCAGCGCCATGGCGGCGATGGCGCCTGCCTCGGCGCAGGTGCCCTCGGGGTAGGCGGCGTTCTCCACGTTGCAGCCGGCGTGGATGGCGCCGTCTGGCGTGCACAGGGCTGCGCCGACGGTGAAGCGGGAGTAGGGGGCGTAGGCCATGCTGCGGGCTGTTAAAGCCGCATCAATCAGGGGATCTTCGGACATTTCATATGTTTACAGTTCGATCAGTCGTAATAGCGCCAAGAAGTGCGCCTTGGCCGGATTGCAGCACATGGCCATGAGCGAATGGTATCCAGAAAAACTCGAAGCGGGTGGGGGGGTGCCTTGCCATCATGGTCCTTAGTGCCAATCCATCGCTCGCCAATGTTGGAGGGAGCCGAAGCAAGGAAGAAAACCGTTCCTGCATCTCATCCCGACAAGGCGAAATATCATAGAAGCTCTGCCCCAAGCAGGCGATGACCGTAAAACCTGTTCGACCTGTTTCCTCCTCCAACTCCCGCAGGGCTGCCGCTGCCTCGTCCTCTCCATCACGGATGCTGCCGGCTGGCACCTGCAAGCCAACCTCGTCTGCTGAACAATCTAGGTGCCGCATCACAAGGAGGCGTCCTTGCCGGATGCAGTAAATCACCACCTTCCGCACCAGCCGCTTCAAGTTTCCTACTCCATTCTTACACCAAGCCTCGTTCATCAGAGTTCATGAGCCTAGCTGTTTGGTCCCGGGATGAGGTGACGCGGGTTGAGTTTGAAGACGTCGGGG
>CAXTUO010000259.1:0-5815 GCA_964247175.1 uncultured Acetobacteraceae bacterium
GTCCAGGTCGCATGGGGCAGCACGCGCTTCAGCTCGCCGAGCATCAGGTCCAGCAGGTGCTCCTCCGCCGGCAGGGCGTTCTTCACTCCCATGACGACCTGCACATGCGGGCGCTCGTCCATCAGCCCGGCGTCGATCAGGCGGCGCGCGCCGTGCAAGTGCGAGAGATCGAAAATCTCGATCTCCGGCCGCACGCCATGCGTCTGCATCCGGGTCGCGAGGTCCGTGACCAGCGCCGCCGAGTTCTCGTACACGATGGTCGGGAAGTTGACCGATCCCGTCGAGAGCGAGGCCATGTCGGGCCGCAGATCGAGCGCGTTGCCGCGCGCCGCCGGGTCGCGCCCGCGCCCGCCGGTGGAGAACTGCACGACCATGCCGGGGCAGTGGCGGCGGACACCCTCCTGCACCTGCGCGAACAGCGCGGGGTCGCTCGCTGGGCTTTCGTCGGGGTTGCGGACGTGGATGTGCACGAGCGACGCGCCGGCCTCAAAGGCCTCGTGGGTGCTCTCGACCTGCTCCGCGGGCGTCACGGGGACGGCCGGGTTGTCCTTCTTGCGCGGGACCGAGCCGGTGATGGCGACGGCGATGACGACAGGCTGCATGTGCGTTCCCTCCGGCACAAGGCTTAGCACGCCGGAACGCGCCCTGCCGAGACTGGGCAAGGTCGGGTCAGGCGATCTCGCGAACCTGGCCGCGGTCAAGGCGGAGCCGCACGGCGTCGCCGGGGCGGCAGGCCTCGATGCTGGAGCGGTTCAGCACATCCATCCTCAACTCCGTCCCGTGGGCCGTCAGCAGGTAGCGCAGCACCGGCCCATGGATGCGGACGTCGGTGATGGTCGCGGCGGCGGTCAACCCGTCCTGGCCGTCCGCTGAGTGCAGCAGGTCGATGGCTTCCGGGTGGATCGCCCAGGCGCGGTCCGTGCGCTCCCCGAACACGCGCAGCACCGCGTCGGGTTCGAGCAGGTTGAAGTCGCCGATGAAGCCCGCGACGAAGCGTGTGGCAGGGCGGTCGTACACCTCGCGCGCCGGGCCGGCCTGCACGATGCGGCCGGCGTGCATCACCGCCACCTGGTCGCCCAGCACCAGCGCCTCCTCCTGGTCGTGCGTGACCAGGATGGCGGTGAACCCGGTTTCGCGCTGCAAGCGTTTCAACTCGTCACGCAGGCGCTTGCGGATTTGCGCGTCGAGCGCGGACAGCGGCTCGTCCAGCAGCAGAAGGCGGGGTTCCAGCACGAGGGCGCGGGCGAGGGCGACGCGCTGCTTCTGCCCGCCCGACAATTCGGCCGGGCGGGCGTCGGCGCGGGGTGCGAGTTCCATCAGCGCCAGCGCGGCATCCACCTTGGCAGTGATCTCCGCGCGGCCCAGGCGCTTCTGCTGCAGGCCGAAAGCGAGGTTCTGGCGCACGGTCATGTTGGGGAACAGCGCGTAATGCTGGAACACCATGGCGACGCCGCGGGCCTCGGGCGCGGCTGCGGTCACGTCGCGGCCCGCGATCACCAGGCGCCCACGGTCCGGGCGCGCCAGCCCGGCGACCGCGCGGAGCAGCGTCGTTTTGCCGCATCCCGACGGCCCCAGCAGGATGCACATCTCGCCCTCCGCCACGTCTAGATCGACGCCGGTGAAGACCTGCGTGGCGCCAAAAGCTTTTCCGAAGCCGCGGATTTCGACGAAACTCAAGACGGGGGGCTCAAGCGGGGCGCCGGCGCAGCATCGACAAAGCCACGAGCGTCGAGAGCCACATGGCGGCGAAGTAGATCACCACGATCACCGCCGTCACCTGGCCGATCTTCTGCCGCTGCCCGAACAGGTAAACCGCCAACGTCTGGAAGTTGCCGCCAACCAGCAGGTTGGCGAAGACGAACTCGGCGAAGCTGAGCGCGAACACCATGGACAGGCCGACCGCGAGGCCAGGCGCCACGCAGGGCAGGATGACCCGGCGCGCGATGACCAGGTCGCCCGCGCCCAGCAAATGCCCGGCGTCCAGCAACTCATGCACACGCAGCGCGCGCAGGTTGTTCTTCATCGGCAGGTAAAGCAGCGGGAAGGCCAGCGGCAGGTAGCCCCCCAGCAGCATCCAAGGCGTGCCGGTCAGCACGAGCGGTCCGCTCGCGTAAAGGCCGAGCAGGCCCACCACCAGAACCACCTGCGGCAGCGCATAGGGCAGCACCATCAGGCGCTCCATCCAGCGGTCAAGCCAGGGCAGGTAGCAATGCGCGACGAGGATCGCGGGCACCGTCACCAGCACTTGCAGCACGACCGAGCCGGCCGCGACGAGCAGCGACCGGGCCAGCGCCGCCTGGAACGCCGGCTCCCTCAGAACGGCGCCGAACCAGCGGAGCGTCAGGCCGCTGGGCACCAGCCCCGAGTACCAATCGGTCGCCAGCGCGCTGACCACGACGGCCAGCACCGGGAGCAGCAGGAGCAGCGAGACGACGCCGATCAGCAGGCGGTCGGCGAAACCGCCGCGCTGCTCAAGCACGGCGACGCAGGAAAAGCTGGTCCACCAAGATCGGCAGCAGCAGGATCAGCACCAGCAGCACGGCCAGCGCGTTGGCGAGGTTGGGATCGGTGAACACGTCGCCCGCGACCAGCTCGCCGATGCGGATCGTGACGAGGTTGGCGCCGCCGCCGATCAGCGCGTAGGCGGTGGCGTAGGTGCCCATCGCATTGGCGAACAGGAGGATGAAGCTGCCGACCAGGCTGGGCGCCAGCATCGGCAAGCCGATGCGCCGCCAGAAGGTGAGGCGGGACGCGCCCATCAGCCGGGCCTGCTCGGCCAGGTCCGGGGTCAGCGCGCCAAGGCTCGGGAACAGCACCAGCACGGCGAACGGCACCTGGAAATAGGCGTACACCAGGATCAGGCCTTGCAGCGAGTAGATGTTGAAGTCTTGCACCAGGCCGGAGCGCACCAGCAGCAGCGTCACCACCCCGTTCACCCCGGCCAGGATGGTGAACGCCAGCGCCAGCGGCACGCCGACGAAGTTGCTGGCGACGTTGAACAGGGTCAGGAAACGGCGCTGCACCGGGGCGGAGCGTCTGTGCAGCGCGAGGCTGAGCGGCAGGCCGATGCCGAGGCCGATTGCGCTGGTGAGCAGCGACACGTTGATGCTGGTGACGAACGCGCCGCGGTAGAAGCGGCTGGACAAGAGGGCGGCGTAGTTGCCCAGCGACCATTCGCCGCCATGGACGAAGCTGCCCGCCAGCACGGACAGCACCGGCAAAACCTCGAACCCCAGCACGGCCAGCAGGAACGGCGCCGCCCAGAGCACGAGGGCGCGACGGGGCACGGGGCGCCCTACATCTCGGCCAGCACCTTCTCCTGCCAGAGGGCGGGGACGCGGCGCGCGCCCTCCGCCCAAAGCTGCGGGTTGATGGGCCGGGCGCGGGCATATTGCGCGGCGGGCAGCAGCTTGGCCTTGGTGGCGTCAGGCAGGGTCAGGTGGTCCACCCGGATCGGCCGGGCATAGCCGTCCGCGAGGTTGACCTGGCCCTCGTCGCCGAAGATGTATTCCCGCACCAGCATCGCCGCGTTGGGGTTCTTGGCGTATTTGTTGATGATGGTGGAGTAGCCGCTGGTGACGGAGCCGTCGGCCGGGATTACCACGTTGAAGCGACCGCCGCCCACCTTGTCGCGGTAGCTCAGGGCGTTGAAGTCCCACAGCAAGCCCACCTGGATCTCGCCGCGCCCCATGTTGGCGGGCAGCGGGCTGATGGTCAGCAGGCGCTTCTGCCGGGCGAGCTTGGCGAACAGGTCCATGGCCGGGTCGAGCCGGCGCTCGTCCCCGCCGGTGGCGATGGCGCAGGCCAGCACGGCGGCGTTGCTTTGCGACGCCTTGCCCACGTCGCCCGCGGCGACCTTGTAGGTGCCGGTGAGCAGGTCGGCCCAGGACTTCGGCGGGTTCGGCAGGTCGCTCGCCACGGCGAAGGCGATGGTTCCGGTGTAGGCCAGCATCCAGCGGCCCTCCGCGTCCCGCGCCCATTCGGGGATCTGGGCGAATGTCGTGGGCTTGTATGGGGCCGCCAGGCCGCGCTCCACCGCCACGCTGCAGAAGTCGAAGCCCACGTCGCCGATGTCGCCCGAAGCGTTGGCGCGCTCGGCGGCGAATTTGGCCAACTCCTCGGCGCTGCTCATGTCGGTGTCGGTGTGCTTGAGGCCGTACTGTGCGGTGATGGCCTTCCAGGTCGCTTCCCAGTTGGCCCAATCGTCCGGCATGCCGAGGCTGTTCACCGCGCCCTCCTGGCGCGCCCGCGCGATGAGGTCGTCCGGCGGCGCGGCGCGGGTGCGGTCGGCGAGCAGCGCGGCGGCGCCGCCCAAGGACAGGCTCAGGCCGGCACGTCGGGTGATGGGGGTCATGGGAGTCCCGGGTTGTTGCGGCGCGAAGACGCTGCCGGACGCCGGGGCGGTTCGTCAACCGTATCTGGATGACAACGCCCTCATGAGATGGAACGCCGTAACCGGGCCTATCCGCCCCACACCGCTTCGGCGGTCTCGACGATCATGCGGAGCTTGGCCCACTGCTCGTCCTCGGCCAGCGTATTGCCCTCCTGCGTGGAGGCGAAGCCGCATTGCGGGGACAGGCAGAGCTGGTCGAGCGGGGCGAAGCGGGCGGCTTCCTCGATCCGGCGCTTGATGTCGCCGGGCTGCTCCAGGGTCCCGGTCTTCGATGTCACGAGGCCGAGCACGGCCGTCTTGCCCGGCGGCAGATGCCGCAGCGGCTCGAACCCGCCGGCGCGGTCGGTGTCCCATTCCATGAAGTAGCCGTCGATGGGCATCTCGAACAGCAGTTCGGCCACCGGCTCGTAGCCGCCGGACGCGATGAAGGTCGAGCGGAAGTTGCCGCGGCACAGGTGCATGGTGACGGCGAGGTCCGCCGGCTTGTCGCGCAGCGCGTCGCGCACCATGCCGGCGTAGATTTCGGGCTGCCGCTCCGGATCGTCGCCGCGGGCGCGCAGCATCTCTCGCTGCTCAGGGTCGCAAAGGTAGGCGAAGGAGATGTCGTCGAGCTGCAGGTAGCGGCAGCCGGCGCCGTAGAAGGCGTGCACCGCCTTGCGATACGCCGCGCCCACGTCGGCGTAGAAGGCGTCCATGTCGGCATACACGCCGAAGTTGATCATGTTCCGTCCGCCGCGGTAGTGCAGCATGCTCGGCCCGGGGATCGTCATCTTCGCCACGCGGCTGGTGTTCGCCGCAAGGAACCGGAAATGCTCGATCATCGGGTGGCCGGAGAAGCCGACCTTGCCGGTGACGCGCAGCGCCTTGTTGATGCCGACCCCGCCCTTGAAGTTCATGCCGGAGTCGTGTTCGACCGCCGCCACCCCGTCCAGGTGCTCCAGGAAGTCGAAATGCCAGTAGGCCCGGCGGAACTCGCCGTCCGTCACCGCTTGCAGGCCGACCGCCTCCTGCTTGCGAATGAGGGCGATGATCTCGCGGTCCTCGACCTCCTTGAGGGCGCTGTCCGTGATCTCGCCGCGGGCGCGCTGCTCACGGGCGTGCTTCAACGGCGTCGTGCGCAGCAGGCTGCCGACCATGTCGGCACGGAAGGGCGGCTTCAAGCGTTGCATGGCAAAGAATTCCCTTCGTGGCGACGCCCGCCTCAGTCGGACGCGGCCTCCGCCGCGTAGCGCTGCGTCGCCGTTTCCACCGCCTTGGCGTGCACCGCCGCGAGCGCCGGGCGCGCTTCCTGCGCCCGCTCGGCGGCATCCAGGGTCGCGCGGTGGTGCCCCTGGAAGCGCGGCATGACGTGGCGCGCGATCAGCTCATAGCTGCGCAGCGTCGCGTCCCGGTTGGCCCAGTTGTGCGCGATCATGAGGTAGG
>CAXTUO010000260.1:0-2609 GCA_964247175.1 uncultured Acetobacteraceae bacterium
TGTCCATCGCTTGGTTTATCCGCCGCGATGGCGGCCCGGTCTTCTATGCTTCGCAACGCCTCGGACACAACGGCAAGCTTTTCTCGGCGTTGAAGTTTCGCACCATGGCGCCGAATGCCGACCGGCTGTTGCATGAGCTGTTGCAAAGGGATCCAGTCGCGCGCGACGAATGGGAGACGGGCTTCAAGCTTCGGCACGACCCGCGCATCACCGGCGTCGGGCGGCTGCTGCGGGAGCTCAGCCTGGATGAGTTGCCGCAACTGATCAACGTGCTCACGGGCGACATGAGCCTGGTCGGCCCCCGGCCTTTGCTGCCGGCCGAGCGCGCGGCTTATGGCGAGGCCTACCAAACGTATTGCCAGTGCGTTCCAGGAATAACCGGATTGTGGCAGGTAAGCGGTCGAAACAATCTGGAATATCAGCGGCGAATTGAGCTTAATAACTGGTACGCCGATAATGCATCGTTTGGGATAGACTTGATTATCCTGTTCAAGACTCTGTCCGTTGTCGTTCGTCGCGTTGGAGCTATCTGAACATGAAAAGAAAAATCTCTACGAGACGCAGCATGGTCACCGGCGGGGCCGGTTTCCTAGGCAGTTTCCTCTGCGAACGGCTGCTTGCCAGGGGCGACGAAGTGCTGTGCGTGGACAACTTTTATACAGGCACCCGCAACAACATCCGCCACCTGCTCAGCAACCCCGGGTTCGAGTTGCTGCGGCATGACGTGACGTTCCCGCTGTATGTCGAGGTTGACGAGATCTACAACCTGGCGTGCCCGGCCTCGCCCGTGCATTACCAGCACGACCCCGTTCAAACGACGAAAACCAGCGTGATGGGGGCCATCAACATGCTGGGGCTGGCGAAGCGGCTCCGCGCCAAGATCCTGCAGGCGAGCACGAGCGAGGTTTACGGCGATCCGCTGGTGCATCCGCAGCCGGAGCATTATTGGGGCCACGTCAACTCGATCGGTCCGCGCGCTTGCTATGACGAGGGCAAGCGGTGCGCTGAAACCCTGTTCTTCGATTACCACCGCCAGCACCGGCTGCGGGTAAAGGTTGCCCGCATCTTCAACACGTACGGGCCGCGGATGCATCCGGATGACGGCCGGGTCGTTTCGAACTTTGCCGTGCAGGCGCTGGGCAACCGGGACATCACGGTTTACGGGACCGGGGCGCAGACACGTTCATTCTGCTACGTGGACGAGCTGGTGGACGGGCTTATCCGCCTGATGGACAGCCCCGACGACGTCACCGGCCCCATCAACCTGGGGAACCCGGGCGAGTTCACGATCCTTGAGCTTGCGCAGGAGGTCATCGAGCTGACCGGCAGCTCGTCGCGGATCATACACCTGCCGTTGCCCGTCAACGATCCCGCCCAGCGCAAGCCGGACATAACGCTTGCGGGCGAGCTGCTCAAATGGCAACCCACCATTCCGCTTCGGGAAGGCCTGCAACGGACGATCCCCCATTTCGCCGAACGCTTAAAGGCAAAGGCGGCATGAGCGGCGACCATGTCCTCGTCACCGGCGGCGCCGGCTATGTGGGCAGCCATGCCTGCAAGGCGCTGGTGCGCGCCGGGTATGTCCCCGTCACCTACGACAACTTCGTGTCGGGCAACCGGTGGGCGGTGCGATGGGGACCGCTTGAGTTCGGCGACATCCTCAACGTGGGCCGGCTGAACGAGGTCTGCAGGTCGTATCGCCCGGTCGCGATCATGCATTTCGCCGCATCCGCCTTGGTGGGCGAGTCCATGGCCGCGCCGGCGTTGTACTACCACAACAACGTGGTCGGGACGCTCAATCTGCTCGAAGTGGCGCGTTTCAACGAGATACGGAACTTCGTGTTCTCAAGCACCTGCGCGACGTATGGCATCCCGGACCAACTGCCGATCCGTGAGGACGCGCCGCAGCGCCCAGTCAACCCATATGGCGCAAGCAAGCTGATGGCCGAGCGGATGCTGGCCGACTACGAAGCCGCCTACGGCATGCGCTATGCCGCCTTGCGTTACTTCAACGCCGCCGGGGCCGATCCGGAGGGCGAGATCGGTGAGTGCCGCGCCGTCGAGACGCATCTCATTCCATTGATGCTGGACGCGATCCTGGGCCGTTGCCCGCCGCTGCGCGTCATGGGCACCGACTACCCGACGCCGGACGGCACCGCCATCCGTGACTTCATCCATGTTGCCGATTTGGCGGATGCCCATATCGCCGCCTTGCAGCACCTGCTCGCCGGGCAGGCCTCGGTTGCGTGCAACCTGGGCACCGGCCTCGGCCACTCCGTGCGCGACGTGATCCGTGCGGCGCAGTCGGTCACGGCCCGGGAGGTTCCCCATATCGTGGGTCCGCGCCGGCCCGGCGACCCGCCCGAGCTTGTCGCCCATCCGCAAAGGGCGCTCGACGTCTTGCAGGTCACCCTGCCGCGCTCCGCCGACATCAAGCGGATCATCAGCGATGCTTGGGCGTGGCACCAGAAAGGGATGCCCACCCACTTGGCAGCCTGATTGCCGGTTTCGGTGGCATGACGTCTTCGCAGACCCCTCACAAACGAGAGTCGATTGACCTCTATCCATCACGATCCAGCACGGATGCCTGAGAAGGGCCGACCGTTCCA
>CAXTUO010000260.1:2709-5805 GCA_964247175.1 uncultured Acetobacteraceae bacterium
CGGAGGCTGCACGCCTTTCCGCCGTTTCCCGTTCCGGCCCCGGCAGGCAGGGCGGCACCGGCCGAGAGCGTCGCGATTTGCTTGTGCGTTTACAACGAAAGAGCCGTGATACGCGAGAAGGTCGAGGATCTCCTGCGCCTGCGTGCGTCGGCCGGCGGGGAGCTTGAGATCCTGGTCTATGTTGATTGCTCCAGTGACGGGACCGCGGAAATCCTTGACGCCTATCGGGACCGGATCGAGGTCGTGGTTTCGCCGCAGCGTCAAGGCAAGACCTTCGGCATGAACCTGCTTGTTGGCAGCACGACGGCGTCGATCGTGGCCTTCACTGACGCCAACGTGCTCATCGCGCCGGACGCCGTTGCGGTCCTGCGGCGTTATTTCGCCGATCCCAGCATAGGCTGTGTTTGTTCGGACCTTACCTACCTCAACCCGCAGGACTCCGCGACGGCGGACGTCGGCGCCCGCTACTGGCGCATGAACGAGTGGAGCAAGGGCCTGGAAAGCGCCACGGGTTCGGTGATCGGGGCCGACGGCTCATTGTTCGCCATCCGTAGGCGTCTGCACCGGCCCGTTCCCAAGGGGCTATTCGACGATATCTATGTCTCCTTGGGTGTGCTGCTGCAGGGCTTCCGGGTGGTCCGGGCGCCTGACCTGAGGGCGTTCGAGACCCACACCACCGAGGCCCGCGACGAATTCCGCCGCAAGATCCGCATCGCTTGCGAGTGCATGCACGTCCACTTCGCCCTTTGGCCGGAGTTGCGCCAGCTCGATCCATGGAACCTGTACAAGTATGTCGGCCACCGCCTGCTGCGCTGGATCGGCGGCCACGTGATCTTGCTTGCGTGCCTGTTGGCGCTGGCAGCGGTCTGGGTGGCGGCCGGCCCAGCCTGGGCGATCGGCCTGCCGTTGGCTGGGGCGGCCGTGCTCTGCATGTTGGTCAAGGCCCGGTTCGGCTTGGCTCTGAAATGCTGGAACGTCGCACTCGCCTTCACCGGCAACGCGGTCGGCGTGTGGCGTGCCCTGCGCGGCCAGCGTTCAGTCACATGGAACGCACCAGAATCGGCCCGCCGCGTTGCGCTCACCATGCAGGCAGGAGCGCGGGACGCATGAGGGGAGCGGGCCCGGACCGGGTTGCCGGGTCCGTTGCCCCTGGATGACCCGCGACGCGGGCCGTTCACGGTCTGCTTCGTGCATTCCCGCCTCCGCTTGAAAGAATATTCGCCGGTTGCCGGTCCAACGGGCCGTCGTCACGACGACACCAGCGCTTGGACCAAGGCACGGCAATCCTTCGGGCCCGCCACGACGTCGTCCTGAACGAGCCGTTGAGACGCTTGGGCCAGTTCCTCATAGCGCTCGAGGGTCATCGCGCGCAGCCAGGGACCGACCTCGGCTGCGGGGTCTTCGAAGGACACTCCGATCCCGCGGTGCTGCATCCACCGCGACGTTTCGGTTCCGACGCGCGCCATCGGGATGGCGGCGAACTGGCCTCCCTCGTAGAGCCGATTGGGCAGCAGCCAGTCGGAAGCGGCGCCTTCGTAGAAGTAGTCGAACGCCCAGCAGAAGTCGATGCCAGCATACATGGCGGGCAGGTCGTCTGGCGAGTAGCCGCCTTCGAAGCTCATGCCGGGGGTGGCCTTCACCTGAGCGTGGAAATCGCGGAACTCCGCCAGGCCGGGGCGGCCCCGGATGACGATCTCGACCAGCCCGGCGTTCTCGGTGGCGATCTTGGCGAGGACGTCGAGGGCCTTTTGCGCCCGGATCACCCCGAACCAGCCAATGCGCCAGGGCGGGCGCGTCCTGTCCGCTGGTATCACCCGCTGCGCCGCGCCTGGTTCAAGCCGCAGCGCCTTGTTCTCGACCAGCAACACCGGCGTGGCCAAGTGCTGACGCGGCAGGAAGTATGCATCGACGAAGGCTTGCGAGCTGACGATCAAAAGGTCGCACCGGCGGAGCAGCACCCGCTCAACCGCGCGCAACGCCCGCCCTTTGTGCCCAAAGCCGGTCATCGCCGGATGGATGTCCAGGCATTCATAGACCAAGCGCGACCGGGGTGCGGCAAGATGTCGGGCCCGCGCTGCGACCGCCAGCATTTCGAGGTTGCGGGCCAGCACCACATCGGCGCCGCGAAGGATGCCGCCGAAGCGCGGCGCCCGGATCACCTGCCGCACGACCGCGGCCGCCCGATGCCCCAGCCGTAGATCGAAGGTCCGGCCAAGGTTGATGACCGGCGCGCCACCCACCTCGCCAACGGGTCGGTCGCCGCGGTGGAAGCCGATGACCACAACGTCCGCGCCGCCTTCCCGCAGCATGGCGACCCGCTTGCTGATCGCCGGGTCGCCCACGTCATGGACGAAGTACGCGACCTTGGCCGCCATCTCAAAACCTCTCGCCAGCGCAGCCATTCATGATCGTCGCGCAGGCTTAGATCATCGGCCATCCACGCTCGTCAATGCACGGGAGGCCGGCGTTGCCGTATGGAGTTGAGCAGGGCCCATGTGCGATGGGCCCGTCCCGTTGGACAGTTTTGCGCCCGGGTTAGGCTTGGTTCTGGTTGTCGCCAGGCTGCCGGTTTCACGGCGTTCCTTCTGCTTGCCCCGGATGCCTCGTCAGGCGTGCGCCCGGCCAGGGTGAAGTGAGGAGACGGGCATTGTAGGGGCCGATCCAACTCGAAAGCCTTGCCCGCAGCCGGTCTCGAGCGCGTGCAGGGAGCTGCACCCATATTGCGGGCTGCGCCAAAGACGCTCAATGGAAGCGTTGCCACCCGGCGCCCGGCCGTCTTCGTTTACGTGCCCGAAGGCTGATGCCATGCAACGGACCGGCGTCGAGGGCCTCTATTTCCGCACCCGGCCGACCGGAGCCTCGAACCGTAAGGCCAAGGCGTCGCGCTGCACATCTCTCTGAATGTGTAACGAGAGGCTGGGCCAGCGGGGATGTCGTACACGGCCCTCCGCGCCGCGAGGCCGTAAGCATGGATATTGCTCATCCCCCGCCGCGCCTGCGTGCTGCTGAACAGCGTCGGGCGCGCAGGCAGGAGGGCAACGGGCACCGTTCTCTTATGGCGGGTTCACGGGTCAAGCCCTTTGTTGAGAGTTCACG
>CAXTUO010000261.1:0-5804 GCA_964247175.1 uncultured Acetobacteraceae bacterium
GCAAGCGGGAGCTGGCGGCCATGGTCATCCGGCTCGAACGCGAGGTCGAGGCGCTCCATCGGCATAACGCCAACCTGCGGGAGTGCCTGCTCCGCAACGGACTTGGACGTAGTGGAACCAGGGCCTGAGCGTGGACAGTTGCTCGGTGCGCGCCAGGTTGGGAGCTGTTGTTGGGCCGGCGCACCAGGTCAGCGCGGCTCCAGCCCGAGCGTCAGGACGTCAACCATCCGTTGGGCCACCACCGCCGCCGGCAGAACGCCGCCGGGCTGGAACCAGTGTGAAATCCAGTTGAGCGCCCCTGCCAGCGCGAACGCCGTTTCGCGTATGTTCGTTGCACGAACGGAGCCGTCGGCGACGCCCTCCTCGATCAGCTTGCGCATGGCGCCGTCGATGCGGCGTTTGAGCGCCCGGAACTGCCGCGCGCTGTCGGCCGACAGCGCCGTCTCGTCGGTGCGGATCACGCAGATCCCGAAGTCGGCCATCGTGATCTCGGCATAACGGCATAGGAACGCGCGCAACCGGTCAAGCCCGGTTCCCGGCCGCCCCTGCGCGACCTCGGCGGCCTCCTGCAACTGCTCGATCCCGCGCGTCACGCATTCCAGCAGGACCTGGTCCTTGTTCCCGAGGTAGCGGTAGATCACCGGCTTGGTCGCACCCAGGCTTGCCGCCACGTCGTCCAGCGACGTCGCGTTGTAGCCGCGGGCGTTGAACATGCGCACCGCGGCCTGCAGCACCGCCTCGCGCTTGCGGGCACGCGCCCCGCTGCGTTCTTCCGCGCTCAAGAAGGGGGACGGGGCAAGGGCCGCCTTGCCTGCGAGTGCGGCGCCCTGCCCGTGTGGCGCTTTCAAGGCAGGCATGCCGGGCTTCCCCTCCTTTGCACGTTGGTTCCCTGTTGACGAGGCTACTAATCCGTATAGAGGTTACCGGCAAGTACGCATTGGGGATAGACGCTTTGCTGCTGACCGAAACGCAAGCCGCCGTGCGGGACACCGTGCGCGCATTCGCGCAAGAGCGCATCCAGCCGAAATCGCGTGCCTTCGAGGCGGCGTGCGGCTACCCGCCAGGGTTGTTCGAGGAACTGGCCGAGCTTGGCCTGATGGGCATGACGGTGCCGGAAGCGTTCGGCGGCGCGGCCCTGGACTACGTGTCCTACGCGTTGGCGCTCATCGAGCTGGCTGCAGCGGACGGCGCGCTTTCGACGATCGTCTCCATCCAGAACAGCATCTTCGACTCTGGGATCCTCGCCCATGGCAGCGAGGCGCAGAAGGCGCGCTTCCTGCCGGAACTGACGAGCGGCCGGATGATCGGCGCGTTCGCGCTCACCGAAAGCGATGCCGGGTCGGACGCGGCGGCGATCCGGACGCGGGCGACCAAGGTCCCGGGCGGCTGGCGGCTGAACGGGGCCAAGCAGTTCATCACCTCCGGCCGCATCGCGGGCGTGGCAATGGTGATCGCGGTGACGGATCCCGGGGCAGGTCGCCGCGGCATCACCGCCTTCCTCGTGCCGACCGACCGGCCCGGCTATCTGGTGGACAAGGTCGAGCACAAGCTGGGCCAGGCTGCCTCGGACACCTGCGCGATCCGGTTCGAGAACCTGTTCGTCGAGGACGAGCTGATGTTCGGGCCGGAAGGGCAGGGCTACCGGATCGCGTTGTCGAACCTGGAAGCGGGCCGCATCGGCATCGCCGCGCAGTCGATCGGCATGGCGGACGCCGCGATCGCGATTGCGACCGCCTATGCGCGCGACCGGCGCTCGATGGGCAAGCCGATCATCGAGCACCAGGCGGTCGGCTTCAAGCTGGCGGACATGGCTGCCCGGCTCGAGGCGGCCCGGCAGCTCGTGCTGCACGCGGCGAGCCTGAAGGATGGCGGCGAGCCTTGCCTGAAAGAAGCCGCCATGGCCAAGCTCGTCGCCTCCGAAACGGCCGAGCGCGTCGTCTCGGGATGCCTGCAGGTGCTCGGCGGCTACGGCTACCTCGAGGAGTTCGGCCTGTCGAAGATCTACCGCGACGTGCGGGTCTGCCAGATCTACGAGGGCACGTCCGAGGTGCAGCGCATGATCATCGCCCGTGCCCTTTAGGCGCGTGCAACCTGTTCCCGTCCTGCGAGGGGACGCAATCTGAAAGGCCGCACCATGCCAGCCGACCCGGTCGTCGTTTCCTCTTACGCCCGCACGCCGATGGGCGCGTTCCAGGGCACGCTGTCGTCCATCGCCGCGACCGAGCTTGGCGCGACGGCCGTGCGCGCGGCGGTCGAGCGGTCGCACGCGGACGCGGACAAGATCGACGCGATCTACATGGGTTGCGTGCTGCCTGCCGGGCTGGGCCAGGCGCCGGCGCGGCAGGCGGCGCTGGGAGCCGGGCTGCCGTTGTCGGTGCAGGCGACGACCGTGAACAAGATGTGCGGGTCCGGGATGCAGGCGGCGATCCTGGCAGCGGACGCGCTGGCGGCCGGGTCGGCGGAGCTGGTCGTGGCGGGCGGGATGGAGAGCATGAGCAACGCGCCGTACCTGCTGGGCAAGCATCGCGTCGGCGCGCGGATCGGCCACGACACGGTCAAGGACTCGATGTTCCTCGATGGGCTGGAGGACGCCTATTCGCCCGGCAAGCTGATGGGCGCCTTCGCCGAGGAAACCGCCCAGGCCTACCAGTTCACCCGCGAGGACCAGGACAGCTACGCGATCGAGAGCCTGTCGCGCGCGGTCGCGGCCACCAAGGGCGCGTTCGGCCGCGAGATCGTGTCGGTCGAGGTGCGGAGCGGCAAGGCAGCCCAGACCGTTGCCGAGGACGAGCAGCCAGGCAAGGCCAGGCCGGAGAAGATTCCGACGCTCAAGCCGGCCTTCGCCAGGGACGGCACGGTGACGGCCGCCAATTCGTCCTCGATCTCCGACGGCGCGGCCGCGCTGGTCATGACCCGGGCAAGAACCGCGGACCGCATGGGGCTGCCAACGGTTGCGCGCGTGGTCGCGCACGCCGCGCACGCCCACGAACCCGGCCTGTTCACGACAGCGCCGGTTCCGGCGATCCGCAAGGTGCTCGACCGCGCGGGATGGTCGGTCGGCGACGTGGACCTTTTCGAGGTCAACGAGGCGTTCGCCGTCGTGGCGATGATCGCCATGCGGGAGCTGCGCATCCCGCACGAGAAGCTCAACGTGAACGGCGGGGCTTGCGCGCTGGGCCACCCGATCGGCGCCAGCGGCGCCCGCATCATCGCGACCCTGCTCGCCGCCCTTGAGGCACGTGGGTTGAAGCGCGGTGTCGCCTCGCTGTGCATCGGCGGCGGCGAGGCGACGGCGGTCGCGCTTGAACTGAACTGACGCATCGGAAACAGGGAGTCGCTAAGATGCAGTTGGACGGGATTGCGGCAATCGTCACCGGCGGCGCCTCCGGCCTGGGGGCCGCGACGGCGGAGATGCTCGCCCGGGGCGGCGCCAAGGTGACGCTGTTCGACCTGGACGCGGATCGGGGCGAGGCGAAGGCGGAATCGCTCGGCGGACGCTATGCCAAGCTGGACGTGACCGACGACGAAAGCGTCGCCGCTGCCATCGACGAGGCGGAGCGGGCGCACGGCGTTGCCCGCGTGCTGGTCAACTGCGCCGGCATCGGGTCCCCTTCGCGCACGGTCAACCGCGAGGGCAAGCCGCACGCGCTGGCGCTGTTCCGCAAGGTGGTCGAGGTGAACCTGATCGGCACGTTCAACGTGCTGTCGAAGTTCGCTGCCCGGCTCGTGACAGCGGAGAGGATCGGCGAGGAACGAGGCGTGATCGTCAACACCGCTTCGGTCGCAGCGTATGACGGGCAGATCGGGCAGGCGGCGTATGGGGCTTCCAAGGCCGGCGTGGTCGGGCTGACCCTGCCCGTCGCGCGGGATTTGGCGCAATCCGCCGTTCGCGTGGTGACGGTCGCGCCGGGCCTGTTCCTGACGCCCCTGCTGCAAAGCTTGCCGCAGGCCGCCCAAGACTCGCTGGGCCAGCAGGTCCCGTTTCCGAGCCGGCTGGGCCAACCCGCCGAGTTTGCTCGGTTCGTCGAAAGCATCATCGCCAACCCGATGCTGAACGGCGACGTCATTCGGATCGACGGCGCGATCCGCATGGCGCCAAGGTGATGGAAGCGCAGCGACCCGCCCAGGCCGCCCAGGCGTCCGGCGGGCGCTGGATGCGCCAACGCTTTGCCGAGGCTCGCCGGCGACATGGACACTCGCGACTGGTGCCTCAAGCAAGACCGGGCGCGAGGAGAGCCGAGGTGCAAGCTGGAAAGGCCGGCCCTTTCAGCCCCGTATGCGGTATGGCACCACGCCCCGCTCCGTGGTGCCGATGTCCAGCGCCTGACTGGCCGGCGGCACGGCGCGATGCCGACAATCCGTGCGTTCGCAAGCGCGGCAACCCGGCCCAATCGGGTCCGCGGCCGCCGGGTCCTGAAGATCAAGGCCGGCAGCATAGACTGTCTGGGCGGCATAGTCGATCTCGCAGCCGATGACGACCGCCACGTTGCGCGGGCGGCTGAGATAGGCGCCGCCGTCCCGGCCCACGGTGCGCGCGACATTCATGTACGCGACGCCGTCCGGGGTGCGCGCCAGTTGCACCAGCAGGCGCCCTGGCTGGGCGAAGGCGCGATACACGTTCCATAACGGGCACGGGCCGCCGAAGCGGGCGAACTTGAACCGGGTCGGGCTGCTGCGCTTGAGCACGTTGCCGGCGATGTCGGTCTTGACCAGGTAGAACGGGATGCCCGGCGCTTCGGGGCGCTGCATGGTGCTCAGCCGGTGGCACACCTGCTCGAAACTGACCCCGAACCGGCTTTGCAGGCGCTGGATGTCGTAGCACAAGGCTCGCGCTTCGCGGAGGAAATGCCCGTATGGCATGATGAGCGCGCCCGCGAAGTAATTGGCCAGCCCCACGCGCCCCAGCGCCCGCGCGTCCGCCGTCGAGAGCTTGGACGCGCGCACCGCCCTCGTGATGATGGCGCGCATGTCCAGCATGCCGATGACATGCGCAATCCAGAACGTGCGGCTGGCGGCAGTCGCCTCTTCTGCGAGCAGAAGCGTCCGCGTTCCTCGCTGGAGGCGCCAGACTGTCCCTTGCTCTATCAGCGTCGGCACATCGACCACCGTTATGCCGTGCCGGTCCTGCAGGTAGCAAGCGAGGCCTTCGCGAAGCGTTGCAGGGCTGAAGCCCTGTTGTTCCGACAGGCGCTCCGCCGCACGATCCAAGTCGTCGAAGTAGTTGCGGTGGGACTGCACCCAGTCCCGCACCTCGTCATATGCAAACTGTGGCGCCGCCCCTCCAACGGCCGCCGAGGGGCCATGGCGCTGCGTCTGAAATTGTTCGTCCAGTGCGATATAGGCCCGATAGAGCGTAAGAAACCGCTCGATTACCCCTGGCGCCGCGCGCACCGCGGCCCGTGCCTCTTCCGCCAAGACTGGCTTCTGCCCGAAGAGCGGGTCGCCCGTCGCCTCACGCAGGCCGGCAGCCAGCCTCTCGTCGTCATCGTTGGCAAAGTGGGTTTCCGGCACGGCAAGCAGGGCTGCCAGCCGGCTGCGCAGAGCTGCTGGGATGGGGCGCAGAGCGGCCTCCATCTGGCTGAGGTAGCTGGGCGAGACGCCGACGGCGCGGGCCAGCTCGCCTTGTCCCAGTCCGCGGCCAATGCGAAGCCGATGCAGGCGGTCGCCGGCAAACACTTTCGGATCGCGTCGCGCCTGCACGGTTTCCTCTTCACAAACTTCACAGAGTTTGTGGCTCCATTCACACTTATGCGCAAGCAGGTGGGCTGAGAAATGATCCGCAACGTGGCAGCTTCGCCAAGTCG
>CAXTUO010000262.1:0-5798 GCA_964247175.1 uncultured Acetobacteraceae bacterium
CAGCTAATCAGGCAAACACGCGCCAGATTTACGCGGATTCTGACCGCCATTCACATATGGCGATGGTACGCGCGGCGCGTGCGGCCGACCTGGTTCAAACATAGCGCGAGAGGTCTCAGCCTTCCGGACTGGTCCGCGAAAACAGGGCCGACATTTTTCCCCTATCGCGAGGGAACGGACTTTGTGTAGTTTTCGATGGCATTTTGGAACTGGCGCATGCCTCAACCTTCCTCAGAGCGATCCGCCCGTCTCAATCCGGGCTTGATGGACAGCAAGATACGCACCTTGACAGCCAACCTTGGTGCGATGGTGCACACCCATACGGCGCGTGTGCCTTATGGGGGGGACAGTGAAGGCGCGGTCACGGATCCGGCTGCTCTCAGCGGTCAGCGCCAGCACGCCGCTTTCGTTGCGTCAACGACGATTGGAGGGCCATACCAGCTCGCAGTCTCGGCGGCCGGCAGTGCAATCGGCGTCGCGATGACATTGGGCAACGACATGGGGCTGTCTGGCGGGCTTTCCCTGCTCGACCTTGCCCTGAGCCGGGATGCCGACGCGCTTCAGCAAGCCGGACTGTCGGCAACAACGGCCGACGCCCTCTGCCAAGCTGCCCAATCCCTCACTGCTCGAACCCCTGACGGACCACTGCCAGATCAGCCTACCCTGTTCTTCGAAGCAAGCGACGAGGAGGTCGCGATCACTCCGCTCGTCTCCGTCCGCGTGCTGCAGCAGATCAACGCGCGTCTTGCGGACACAAGCCGGTCGGATCAGGCGCGTCTCGCATTGCCGATCACCCAAGGAGGCGCGAACCCGCAGAATGTTGCGCATTACGTGAACTCCTCTCCCCGGCGTTCGGGTGAGAGCCTGGTCAATCGCAACAGCCGGCGCGGCCATTATAACGCCCTGCGGGTTCGTTGTCCTCATGGACTCCGGTCGCGTGTCGAGCGCGACCTGGCCCGTGTCGTGGCCACATGCTCTCCAGCCTCCGTTTGCCATGTGAGCCGAGAGGCAGCGCAAACGTTTCGAAGCCGGGCAATAGAAGAACTGCTGCTGCCGGGCGCGACGGTTCGCTTGGCTGCAATCCGAACCGCCGAGCAGCGGGATGCGGGCATTGTGGCACGGCAATACCTGGCCCGGTTGTATGAGGTGCGCGCGTATGGGCGAGGGCGCGGGCGCAATCAAGGTTACGCCCTGGATCGGCTGCCGGGATGGGCATTGGCGTGGATGGAGCAGCGTGCCACGGCGCAGGACTTGGCCGTGCTTGCAGCCGGGTTGGCGGAGGATTTGATCCGCAAAATCGAAACCGCCGCTCGTGGCGTGCTGCCGCCAGTTGCCCGGAATGCCTTGCGCACAGCAATAGCCCAGGCGCTCGTGGAAACGGCCTAGTATGTTCGTCGTCTTGCGCACCTTGGTTGTGCACGGCGCCAACGCGCTGAGTTGCCCCTTGCTCGTGGGCTACCCGACGCTCACGGCCTACCACGGCTACGCCTGCACAGCGACGCGCCGCCTGGCACAGGAGTTGGGCGTCAATCTGCAACCAAAGGGATTGGTGGTCGTGCACCATGGCGGGCAGCTGCGCGCGCATGGGCAGCATCGGAACCGCCTGACGCAGAAGCGCTACGTGCACGATGCCTACCCACCCCCGGATCCAGACCGCCGCGACTACTACTTCTCCCCAAGCGGCAGCCCCATGCCTGAACTTGACCTCACGGCATCGCTGCTCGTGCAGATCCAGGCTGACTTCCCACTCGGCCCCGCGCTCAGCCGGTTGGAGCGGGAAGCAGTCGATTTCGTAATGGGACCCAAAGCCTTCGGCGGCACGGTGCAGTCGCACGGCGGGTTGCATGCCGCAGGCACCTTGGAAGAAGCGCTTCGGTTGGCGCCGGCTGGCCATCTGTTGGGCGACCGATCGTTCGAGCTGATGCACCCCGACCGCGACCCGCTGGACCGCTTGCTCGACCTGTTGCGGAACCGTGCCGCCCCTTACCGTCAGCTCGCCCCGGTGCAAATTGGCTGGCGTGGCGTCACGCCCTTGGTCGAGCGCGAAACGCCACGGGGCCGTGCGGCGCACGCGTTTGTCGAGCCGCTGATCGGGCTGGCTGAGTTCATCCGTGCGTCCACCGCAACCGTGGCCGATCAGCGGTCGGCGCTGTGGCACCCTCGCATTCACCGCGACGCCAACCTCTTCCTTCTGGAGACGAACGCCCATGGCCCGGACACCAGCGCGTAGCCTGCCCAACGTGCTCAACTACGAACGCAGCCTGCACCCGACGACGGCAGCCTTCTACGCCGTCAACGACGAGGAACAGACACCGGTGCGCGTGTCCCGGGTCACGGTGCTCGGGGTGCGCGCCGACCCCATGGAAAGTGCGGCCGAGGCGGACTATGCGTCCGGCAACCCCCAGCGGGTCGAAGCGGCCGCGCTGCCCATCGGCTATGACCGCCTGCGGATCTCGTTCGGGCTGACCGTCACGCCGAGCAGCCTGACGCCCCGCTCTTGCGATTTGCCGGCGTTTCGGCAGGTGCTGCAGAAGTATGCCGCCGCCTACCGGGACGCGGGCGGGTTCCAAGAGCTGGCTCGGCGCTACGCCACCAATATCGCCAACGGTCGCTTCTGCTGGCGCAACCGCAATCTCGCCTCCGAATGCGAGGTGGAGGTTTGGGTCGGCAATGAAGTGAAGCGGTTCAATGCGCACGCTTTCACGCTGAGCGACCTGGCGGCAGTGCCGGAAGAGCAGAAGGACGGAGTGCGTGCCGTTGCCGCCCATATTGAGGCCGGCCTTGTGGGACCTCGGCCGACCCGGCTTCGCGTTTCCGC
This sequence comes from uncultured Acetobacteraceae bacterium, assembly GCA_964247175.1. Taxonomy (GTDB): domain Bacteria; phylum Pseudomonadota; class Alphaproteobacteria; order Acetobacterales; family Acetobacteraceae; genus CAHJXG01. The sequence goes on from CAXTUO010000262.1 coordinate 2,819, forward strand.
CACGCTGCACCTCGGCGAGGGCGCCACCGTGTGGCCGTCACAGGAATTCTCCGAGCGTGGCGACAACACCGACGTCGGCAAGACATTGTTCAAGTTCCCGTCGCGAGAATATGCGGACGCCACCGGCTTCCATGAACAGAAGGTCGGCGCCGCCTTGCGCTTCATCGACGACTGGCATCAAGGCTACGAGGACGCAGTGCAATCGGGCGAGCCGATCTGCGTCAACCCCTATGGCCAATCCCGCGAAGCACACGTCGTCGTGCGGGGTCGCGACGGCAAGGGTGCCAAAGACTTCTACAGCCTGCTCAAGGAACGTCACGCCAGCACGCCGACGGCTCCCGATGACGACGACCATTTCCTGATGGCGAACCTGGTGCGCGGCGGCGTGTTCCCCGTCGGCGGCAAGCGGGCCAAACCTGAGCCCAAGCTTGCAGCGGACATCCAGGTGGTTGCGTAGCGTGATCGCCTTGACCCACTATTTGGAGTGCTGGGCCACGTCTGGGTCCGGCCTGGCTCCCGGCATCGCCCTCGGGGCAGCCTTGATGCGGGCACACGCGACGGTCGGCGGGCGTTTTGCCCTGGCATTCCCAGACGCCCTCCCTGCCCTTCCGCGTGGCGTGGGACGGGCGGCATCGCCCCAGCTCGGGGATCGGCTGTTTCTGTTCGGGGCTGAACCGGACCTGGCCTGTGTGGTGCGGGAGATGCGGGAGATCAAGACGATCGTATCCGCGGGCCGGACACGCCCGGTTAGGACAGTCGTCGCCCACGAGCGCCACGTCCGGGTACGCGAGGCCGTACGTACGCCGGCTACGGTCGCCCGTGAGCTGCGGCGTGCCGAGCGTCGGGCAGCCGCGCGCGGCGTGGAGATCGAGAAGGCGGAACGCACGCAGCGCGAAGCGTCGTCACGGAGCAGCCTTCTGGCCTACGTGCACGTGGCCTCGCTGTCCACCCGGCAGCGTTTCGCGATCCGTTTCGAGCGTCAGCCCGCCGAGGCTGAGGCCAAAGGGCGGTTCGACAGCTTCGGCTTCGGGTTGAATGGCGCTACGGTGCCGGTGGTCGGGTGAAGCTGCTCCCCTCGCAGCGAGGGCACCTCTATGTCCTCGAACGGGCTCGCGTCTACCAGCGTGACGGGCGCGTGGAATATGCCTCCGACAAGGGACGCGGGCCAAGAGGGTTCAACATCCCCGTGGCGAACACGTGCTTCGTGTTGCTCGGCCCCGGCTCCTCGGTCACCACGGAAGCGGTGCGGCAACTGAAGCAGGAGGGCGTATGCATAGGTTTCTGCGGCTCGGGAGGCACGCCGCTGCTGGCAGCCGACGACGCCTACCCGGACCTGCTGCTTCCTGCGGACGAGTATCGCGACCCCCGCCCGCTGCAGCGCTGGATCGAGCTGTGGCGCTGCCCTGCACGGCGCCTTGCGGCGGAAGGTGTTGGCGCAGGCAAGGCTTGAGGCGATCAGGGAGGTTTGGCCAAGGCTGGATGGCCGGCCGGTTTTCGATCCTCCCGACCGCCGGTTGGAACAAGCGCAACACAGCTTTGGGCGGGCACGGACCACCGAGGAACTGCTGGGGGTCGAAGGAAGCCTGACGAAGGACCTCTACCACCATTGCGCCAGGGTCGCCGGCATCGAAGGCTTCGAGCGCAAGCAGCAGGCGCGCGACCGCGGCAGCGACATGGCCGATCCGAACCGGCTGCTCGATCGAGGCAACTATCTCGCCTACGGCTTGGCCACGGTGGTCTGCTGGACGCTCGGGTTGCCCGCGTCGCTTACGGTCATCCATGGCCGGACCCGGCGCGGTGGCCTCGTGTTCGATGTCGCGGACGTGGTGAAGGACGCGGTGATCCTGCCGCTCGCCTTCGCCACCGCCGTGCGGGCAACCACCGAGTCGGTCGCCGACGTCGATTTCCGTGCCGCCTGCCTCGCGGCCTTCGTGGACCGCGGCACGTTGCCCACGATGTTCCAAGCGGTGGAGCGGGCGATGGACGAGGCCGGTTGCTAGTCCTGCTCATCTCGGAGTGCGCCGGCAAGGCTTGGCACCGCACCCGTCGCGTCGCCGATGCCTACCTTGATACCAAGATCCTGAAAGCATGACTCCTGGCTCTTCGAAGGTGCAGTGATCTGATTCAAGGTGGCGAACGGTTGAGGTTCGCGATGCCCATTCTGCTTCGGACTGACTTCGATGCCTTGCAGGTGCGGGCGGCAGCCAAGGCCACGAAGGACGGGCCGCAAGTGCGGCGTTTGTTGGCCCTGGCGGCGATCTACGATGGTGGCACACGCGGCGAGGCCGCCCGGATCGGCGGGGTGACGCTGCCAGCCGCAAACGCTTTGCGTTTCGGCGAGATCGTGCGCGACTGGGTGATGCGGTTCAACACCCATGGCCCTGCTGGACTGGTGGACCGCAAAGCGACAAGCCGGCCGACAAGGCTCAACGACGCGCGCCGGGCCGCGGTGGCAGCCCTGATCGAGAGTGGTCCGACACTGGCCATCCATGGCGTCGTGCGCTGGCGCCTAATCGATCTCTGCCAGTGGCTTTGGGACGAGCACCAAGTCAGCGTCGCCAAGCAAACGCTGGGCCGCGCGTTGCGCGCCATGAACTACCGCAAGCTTTCCGCGCGTCCGCGCCACCACACCCAGGCGGAGGGAGCCATCGAGCTTTTTAAAAGAGTTTCGCCGGCTGCTTGACGGCGATCGCACGCGCGAAGGGCATTGATCTCGCCGATCTCGAGGTTTGGTTCGGCGACGAGGCCCGCATCGGCCAGAAGAACAAGCTGACCCGCCGCTGGGCTCGTCGCGGCACCCGGCCCTGTGCGCCGCAGGACCAGCGCACTGCCTCGACCTACATCTTCGGCGCCATCTGCCCCAAAGAAGGCAAGGGTGCGGCGCTCGTCATGCCTTGGTGCAACATCGAAGCGATGGCCCTGCATCTGGCAGCCATCTCGCAGAAGATCGAACCGGGCCGGCATGCAGCCCTACTGCTCG
>CAXTUO010000263.1:0-5343 GCA_964247175.1 uncultured Acetobacteraceae bacterium
GGTTTGGCACCACGACTTGACGGTCGAACCGGCCGGGGCGCAGCAGCGCCGGGTCCAGCACGTCCGGACGGTTGGTCGCGGCAATCAGGATCACGCCCTCATTCGCCTCGAAGCCGTCCATCTCCACCAGCATCTGGTTCAGCGTCTGCTCGCGCTCGTCATTGCCGCCGCCCAGGCCGGCGCCGCGGTGACGGCCCACCGCATCAATCTCGTCAATGAAGATGATGCACGGGGCGTTCTTCTTGCCCTGCTCGAACATGTCGCGCACGCGGCTGGCGCCGACGCCCACGAACATCTCCACGAAGTCCGAGCCGGAGATGGTGAAGAACGGCACGTTCGCCTCGCCCGCAATGGCGCGGGCCAGCAGCGTCTTGCCGGTGCCCGGCGGTCCCACCAGCAGCACGCCCTTGGGGATCTTGCCGCCCAGGCGCTGGAACTTCTGCGGGTCCTTCAGGAACTCGACGATCTCCTGCAGCTCGGACTTCGCCTCGTCGATGCCGGCCACGTCGTCAAACGTCACGCGGCCCTGCTTCTCCGTCAGCAGGCGGGCGCGGGACTTGCCGAAGCCCATGGCCCGGCCGCCGCCCGACTGCATCTGGCGCATGAAGAACACCCACACGCCGATCAGCAACAGCATGGGGAACCAGCTCAGCAGGTAGTGCAGCAGAGGGTTGTCACTTTCCTCCGGCTTGGCGATCACCCGCACGCCCTTGTCGGTCAGGCGGCTGACCAGCGCCGGGTCTTCCGGCGTATAGGTCTGGAAGGTGCGCCCATCCGCCAACTGGCCCGAGACCGTGCGGCCCTGGATCAGCACGTCGCGCACCCGGCCTCCATTGACGTCGCCGATGAAGTCGGAATAGGCAACCTGGGTGGTCGCGCGTTGCGTGCTCCCCGGCTGGAACAGGTTGAACAACACCACGAGCAGCAGGGCGATTATGACCCAGAGCGCTAGATTGCGGCCGAAATTGCTCATCATATGATCCTGGCGATCCAGTCATCTCACCCGGGCCTGGGCGCAATCGGAGCGGTCCCGGTATCCTCGTTCCCGGCCCAACATGGGCCGGCGCCGCTTATCAGAGCCTCAACATAGTGCGCCGGTGCCGCCTGCACATCCCCAACCGCTCAGCCCGGAGCAAAAGGCGCAGGCGCGGCGGGGCGAGGCGGGCAGAACGCGATCGGCACGGCGCGGCAGGTCTCCTGGTCAGGATAGGCCAGACTCGGCACGGCAAACAATCCGTAACTGCATCGGACCGCCGGCGCGGTCCGCAACAGCGCCGCCGGCAGGCCGGACCACCGCCGCAGCCGCCTGGCATCGTTGCCGAGCGGCCCCAGCGTGCCGTCGCACGGCGGCCGTGCCAGCAACCGGAACCGGCCATCCCACACGGCGCCCTCCTGCGCCGGGACCGCGCCGGCCTGGGCCGCCGCTTCCCGTCCGACCAGCCAACCGCCCGACGTCGGCAGGATCGCCGCGCCGTGCAGGGTTGCCGGACGCAGCCGCACGGCCAAGCGCGCCACGGCGGCGGTGCCGGGGGGATGGCGCGCGCCCGACACGGTCCAGATCAAGGCGGACAGCGCCGCGGCGCCCATCGACGGCCCGGCGATGGCGGCGATGCCGCCGGGCAAGAAGCTGACCTGCCGCGCCAACTCGTCGGCGACCAAGCCTTCCCGTTCATGCCGCACAGCGCCGTGCCGTGCCGCCGCGCGGCAAAGGTCAGGGACCGGGGCCGCCTCCCCTCGGGCGAACGCGGCGCGGAGCCTGGCGCGCGGGGTCGCCGGGTCCATGTTGGTGGGGTCCTCGACCCAGAGAACCCCGGCACGGCGCAGAGTCGCACGCAGCCGGGATGGCATAACCGGCAACAAGGGGCGCAGCAGCCGGACTGCCTCTCCATGCGCTACGGGTGCCATGGCGGCCAGGCCAGCCGGCTTGCTGCCAGCACCCTGGCGGAGCAGCAAGGTTTCGGCTTGGTCCTGCGCGTGGTGCGCCAGCAACAGGTCGGCCAGCCCGGCGTCCCGGCAAGCCGCCGCGAGTGCGGCATAGCGTGCGGCCCGCGCCCGCTCCGCCAACGCCGGCCCGCGCGCCAGCCCCGAAAGCGGCAGAACGCGGGCGGCGATCCCGAGTCCGGCCAGCCGCGCCGCCGTCAATGCCGCCTCAGCCCTCGACTCGGAGCGCAGGCCGTGATCGACGATCAAGGCCGTCGGCCGCCCCCATCCCGCGAGCAACAGCGCCAAGGCCATGCTGTCAGCGCCGCCGGACACGGCCACGGCGACCCGGCGCTCCCGGCCGAACGGCCCGACGGCGGCCATCAACGCCGCGAACTCGTCCGGCGAGACCGGCACCTGGCTCAAGGGCAGCCGGACCGGCCGCGCGCCGCCGCGGCGGCTTCCCGCACGTTGGGACGCGGCGCGGGGAACTCGGCCCGCAGCTTGTCGAGCGCGCCGCACGCATTGGCCCGGTCGTTCATCGCAGCCAGGGCGTTCGCCAGGCCCAACAGGGCGTCCGGCGCCCGCGACCCCGTGCGCGAACGGTTGTACGCGTCGTCGTACGCCACCGCGGCACCCCCATAGTCGCGCTTGCCCATCAAGGCCTGCGCCAGCAGGAACTGCGCGTCCCCGGCACGCGGGCCGCCTTTGCCGCCCGCTAGGACCTCGCGCGCTGCCGCCTCGGCGACGCCGTAGTCGCGCCGGGCCAGGGCGGCATTGCCTTCCTGCATCGCAAGCTCGGCTGGACGACGCCCGGACGGCGTTTGTCCCGCTGCCGCCAGCGGCGCCGCGGCAGTATCCGGATTTGATGCCCTCGGACCCGGGCCGCTTGGCGGCCCCGAGTTCTGCAGCCGGAAGTTGAGGTCGGCCACCTGCTTGGCCAAGTCATCCGACTGCCGCCGGGACGCGTTCGCCTGCTCGTCCATCTGCCCGCGCAGGCGGCGCACGTCGTCCTCAAGCTGCGCCACGCGGTCGAGCAGTTGCGCGGCGATCTCGCTGCCGCCGCCGTCCCCACCCCGGCGTGCCGGGGGAGGCAACGCCGGCGCGCCGCGCTGCGCTTGCAGCCCTTGCAGGTCGCGGCGCAGCTCCAGGATCTGGTTCTGCAGCGCAATCGCCTCGCGGCTGTCCAACTGCGCCCGCGCCGGCGTCCCCGCGAGGCCAACCGCCAGCGCGGCCGCGACGGGCGCGAGCCGCACCCGCTTAACGGACCGACGTCGTCGCATTCCGGTTCTGCGCGTAAGCCTGGTCATCCGAGCCGAGCGCCGTCGGACGCTCCTTGCCGTAGCTGACCGCGGTGATGCGCCCTGAAGACGTGCCGCGGGCAAGCAGGTAGTCGCGGGCCGCATTGGCCCGGCGCTGGCCGAGTGCCAGGTTATACTCCGTCGTGCCGCGCTCGTCGCAGTTGCCGGCCACCTGGACGCCCGACTGCGGATAGCGCGCCAGCCAGCTCGCCTGCCGGTCGAGCGTGGACCGTGCATCCCCGTCCAGCGAGGAGCTGTCGAGCGCGTAGAACACGCGGTCACCGACGTTGGCGACCAGGTCCTGCTGGCTGCCCGGCGTGACACCCGCCGTGCCGGACGTGGCGCCGGACCCGGTGGCAGCGCCGGAGGTCGCCGCCTTGTCCGCGCAGGCGCCCAGCAGCGCCACGGCGGCGAGGACGCCAATCATCTTGAACTTCATGGTGCTGCTCTCCTTAGCATGAACTGGCCGGGTTGGTGGCGCCACGTCCTGATCGTTTCGCTCTCACGCGCGTTACGCTGCCAGGGGATGCGGGTCAAGCACGTTGGCGGCCCGGGGCCGGAGTGCCTGCCCGGCGCTCATGCCCCCGTGCTCATGCCAACAGCGGCGACCAAGCGGGGTCGGAGGCGTCGGTCGGGGTGTTCACCACGCGCTCGTTGAAACCGGTGATGTCGATGGACACGAGGCGGGAAGAGTAGCCGCCGCCGCTGCGGTCGCGCGCCGGGTTCTCCCGGTAGAACATCAGCACGCGGCCATTGGGCGCGAAGGTCGGTCCCTCGACGGAAAAGCTTTCCGACAGGATGCGCTCCCCCGACCCGTCCGGGCGCATCACCCCAATCGCAAAGGTGCCGCCGTTCAGCCGGGTAAAGGCGATCAGGTCGCCGCGCGGCGACCACACCGGCGTCGCGTAGCGCCCGCGCCCGAAGCTGATGCGCCGCACGCCGCCGCCGCCCGCATCCATGACGTAAAGCTGCTGGTCGCCGCCGCGGTCCGAGTTGAACACGATCTGCGAGCCGTCCGAGTTGTAGCACGGGCTGGTGTCGATGGCGCCGCCGGCCGTCAGCCGCCGCTCTCGCCCGCCGCCCAGGCCGACCGCCACGATCTCCGACCCGCTGCCGCGGGCGACCGACATGATGATGGTGTTGCCGTCCGGGCTGAAGCGCGGGGCGAAGGTCATGCCCTCGTACTCGCCGAGCACCCGCTGCGTGTTGGTGCCGAGGTCGAAGGTGTACACCCGGGGCCGGTTGTTCTGGAACGACATGAACACGATCTGGTCGCGCGTCGGGTGAAAGCGGGGTGTCAACGCGAGCCAGGCGCCGTCCGTCAGGAAATGGTTGCCTTCCCCGTCCTGGTCCATGATCGCGAGCCGCTTCACCCGGCGGTCGCGCGGCCCGCTGCCGGCGATGTAGGCGATCCTTGTGTCGAAGTAGCCCTTCTCGCCGAGCAGCCGCTCATAGATCACGTCGCTGATGATATGGGCGATGCGGCGCCAGTTGGCGGAGGTGGTGGTGTAGGCCGTGCCCTGGATCTGCTGGCCCGGCAATACGTCCCACAAGCGGAACTCGACCCGCACGTTGCTGTCCCCGCCCTCCACGCGGCCCGTCACCAACGCCTGCGCGCCGAGCGCCTTCCAGCTTTGGAAGTTGGGCGTGTCGCCGCCGTCACCGGCCGGCGCCGCCGGGCTGATCGGGCGGAACAGGCCGGAGCGGCCGAGGTTGCTGGTGATCACGCCGGTCATGTCCGCGCCGAGCGGGATGCCGGCAAAGCTCGGGATGGCGATGGGGATCGGCGCCGTGCGGGCGCGGTCCACGGTGATCTCCGGTTGCTGGTTGCCTTGGCCGACCCCTTGGGCCGCGGAACTGCGGGCCAGCAGCGGCGTGGCGGCGACGGCGGCGCCGGCCAGCAGGCTGCGGCGGGCCAGAAGAAGGCGGGTCGGGTTCATGCGGGCATCTCCCATGCGGGCGTCCGGTCAGGGCCGGAACGTGATTTCAAAAGTGCGGTTCTGCCCTTTTAGCGCACCCGGCAGCGGAAGCTGCGCGCATTGCGGATCGAGCGCCGCCCGCCGGGCACGCTCGGCAAAGGCGCGGGCGATGCCGCCGCTGCTGCGGGACGCATCGTTGGCCG
>CAXTUO010000263.1:5353-5776 GCA_964247175.1 uncultured Acetobacteraceae bacterium
GATCGTGCCGGTCGCGTCCGTCGTCACCACGAGGCGCACGGACTGCTTGTCATAGTCCAACGCGCTCTTGTCGCCGGTCCAGCATTCCCGGAGCCGCTCGCCGATGGCCCGGCGCACCTCGCCGGACAGCAGCGCATTGTCGATGCCGGCCGGGCTGGCGCCGGCAGGCGCGCTGGCGCGGGGCGGCGATGGTGATGGTGATGACGAAGATGGCGCGCGCGGCTCCTTGCTGGCCTGCTGGGCGCGCAGCCGGTCCAGCATGCTTTCCAGCGACTTGCTGTCTGGCGCGGGTGTGCGGGCCGGGTTGGGCTGGCTGACGGGGCTGGGCGGCGTCGGGACCGGAGGTGTCGGGACCGGGGGTGTTGGGGCTGGCGGCGCGGGGCGGGCCTGCCCTCCCCGGCCAGCCGGTTGACCTTGCGCCCG
>CAXTUO010000264.1:0-5743 GCA_964247175.1 uncultured Acetobacteraceae bacterium
CAGGCGTTCATCGACCAGGACGCATTCCAATGCGGCTACTGCACGCCGGGGCAGATCGTTTCGGCCATCGCCTGCGTGCAGGGCGGCCACGCCGGGTCGGATGCCACGATCCGCGAGTACATGAGCGGCAATCTGTGCCGCTGCGCCGCTTATCCGCACATCGTCGCCGCGATCAACCAGGCCAAAGACGGCATGGGGAGGGCCTGAGCCGATGCGCCCGTTCACCCTGGACCACCCGGCTTCCGCGCAGGCCGCAGTCGCCGCCGCCCGCCCCACTGCCCCCGGGCCGCGCGTGCCGCCGACCGCGGCGCCGGCGCAGTTCATCGCCGGCGGCACGCAGATGCTCGACCTGATGAAGCTCGACGTCATGCAGCCCGAGCGGATGGTCGATATCAACGCCCTTTCCGCGTCGCATGGCCGCATCGAGGCGAGGCCCGACGGCCTCCATCTCGGCGCGCTGGTCCGCATGAGCGAGGCGGCGGCGCACCCGGCCATCCAGCGCGACTACCCGGTGATCGCCGAAACGCTGCTGATGGCGGCAAGCCCGCAGCTCCGCAACATGGCGAGCCTGGGCGGCAACGTCTTGCAGCGCACGCGCTGCACCTATTTCCGCGACACCGGCTGGACCCAATGCAACAAGCGCGAACCCGGCAGCGGCTGCGCGGCGCTTGACGGCGTGAACCGCAGGCACGCGGTGCTGGGGGTGAGCGACCGGTGCATCGCCGCCTACTCCGGGGACTTCGCCCAGGCGTTGGTGGCGCTCGGCGCCGAGGTGCAGACAACTGGGGCCAACGGGTCCCGGGTCATCGCCTTCGCCGACCTGCACACCGGGTCCGACAACCCGCACACGGAGACGGTGCTGGCGCCGGGCGAGCTGATCACCGGCTTCCGCGTGCCGGCGGGGCCTTGGACCCGGCGCTCCGCCTACGTGAAGGTGCGCGACCGCGAGTCCTACGCCTACGGTTTGGCGACCGCCGCGGTGGCGCTGGACGTGCAAGGCGGCACGGTGCGGGACGCGCGCATCGGCCTGGGCGCCGTGTCGTACAAGCCCTGGCGGGCGCACGAGGCGGAGGCCGCGCTGCGCGGCAAGCCGCTGAACGAGGATACCGCCGCCGCCGCGGCGCAGGCGGCCTTTGTCGGTGCCCGCCCGCGCCAGGACAATGCTTACCTGATCGACCTGGGCCGCCGCACCTTGGCGCGCGCCCTCATGCAAGCCGGCCGGATGGAGGCCTGAGATGCCCGACGCCACCGAAGCCCAAACCATGCCGCAAGGCGCGCCGCCGAGCGCCGCCAAGCCGGAGATCGGCGCCGCGACCTCCCGCGTCGATGGCCGGCTGAAAGTCACGGGGGCCGCGCGCTACGCTTCCGACCTTTACGGCGGCGCCAACCCGGCGCACGCCTTTCTTGCCACCAGCACAATCGCCCGCGGCCGGATCACCCGGCTGGACGAGACGGACGCGCGCAAGGTGCCGGGCGTGCTCGACATCCTGACCTATCGCAACGTCGGCGACCGGGTGAAGCCCGGCAAGATCTTCTCGCAAAAGGGCTACATGGGCAGCAGCATCGCGCCGCTCGCCTCCGACCGGGTGCTGTATGACGGGCAGATCGTGGCGCTCGTCGTCGCCGAAACCTTCGAGGCGGCGCGGGAAGCGGCGAACCGCCTGCACATCGAGTACGCGGCAGAGACACCCTCCGCGACCTTCGACAGCCCGGGCCTCGAAACCGTCTCCGCCGAGTCCGCCTCCCGGGAGGGCGAGCAGCCCGGCGAGGAGAAGCCCAAGGTCGGCGACGCCCAGGCCGCCCTCGCGGCGGCGGCGGTCACGGTGGACCAGCACTACGCGACGCCGACCCAGCACCACAACCCCATCGAGCTGTTCACCACCGCTTGCGCCTGGGCCGACGGCAAGCTGACGGTGTGGGAGCCGTCCCAGAACATGTACGGCTTCCAGAACGGCCTGGCCGAGCAGCTCGGCATCCAGCCTGCCGACATCCGGGTCATTTCGCCCTATGTCGGCGGCGCGTTCGGCTCGCGCGGGTCGCTGACCCAGCGCACCGCGCTGGTGGCGCTGGCGGCGCAGCGGGTGCGCCGCCCGGTGCGGCTGGAAACGACACGCAGCCAGGGTTTTACGATTGCGACCTACCGGGCCGAGACCCGGCACCGCATCCGCTTGGGCGCGGGTGCGGACGGCAAGCTGCAGGCGTTGATCCACGAAGGCTGGGAGGTCAGCTCCCGCCCGGACAACTACAAGGTGGCCGGCACCGACGCTTCGACCCGGCTCTACGCCTGCCCGAACGTCGATTCGGAAGTGTATGTTGTTCACGCCGACCGCAACACGCCGGGCTTCATGCGCAGCCCGCCGGAGCTGCCGTACCTGTTCGCCCTCGAATCCGCGATGGACGAGCTGGCGGTCGCGTTGAAGATGGACCCGGTCGAGCTGCGCCGGATCAACGACACCATGCAGGAGCCGATCAAGGGCTTGCCCTATACGTCCCGCACCCTGATGCCGTGCTTCGACGCCGCGGCCAAGGCGTTCGGCTGGGAGAAGCGCGACCCGCGGCCCGGTTCGATGCGGGACGGCGAATGGATGGTCGGCTGGGGCTGCGCCACCACGATGTACCCGACCCAGATGGGGCCGGCGACGGCGCGGGTGGTGCTCACGCCGCAGGGCACCGTGCGGGTGCAGACGGCGGGGCACGAGATCGGCACCGGCATCACCACCGTGCTGGCGCTGATGGCCGTCTCCAACCTGGGCGTCGCCATTGACAAGGTGGCGGTCGAGGTCGGCGACACCGAGCTGCCGCCTGCCCCGGTCGCCGGCGGGTCCAACAGCACGGCCAGCATCGCGACGGTGGTGGCCAAGGCCTGCGAGCAGATCCGCGCCCGCATCGCCGAGGCGGCCGTGGCGGCGGATGACGGCCCGTTCCACGGCATGGACCCGGCCCGCCTGGTGCTGGCCGATGGCGCCCTGCGCGACCCGGACGGCCCGTCCGAGCCGCTGGAAGCCGCGATGGGCCGCGCGGCCGGAGGCGCCATCGAGGCTTATGCCGAGAACATCCCGCACGGGATACCGGATGGAGCCTTGAAGAAGCTGTATCAGGGCCAGGCCACGCTGATGGGCGGGGCCAAGATGAAGGACCGCATCCAGTTCGCCTTCGGCGCGCAGTTCGTCGAGGTACGGGTCAACATGCGAACGCGGGAGGTCCGGGCGCCGCGCGTGGTCGGCGCCTACGCCGGCGGGCGCATCGTCAACCCCAAGGCGGCGAAAAGCCAGTTGATGGGCGGCCAGATCTGGGGCATCAGCGCGGCGCTGCACGAGGCGACGGAGATCGACCGCCGGGCCGCGCGCTACGTCAACGCCGACCTGGCGGAGTACCTGATCCCGGTGAATGCCGACATGCAGGAGGTCACGACCATCCTGCTGCCGGAGCAGGACACCGAGATCAACCCCATGGGCATCAAGGGCATCGGCGAGCTGGGCAACGTCGGGCTGAACGCGGCGGTGGCGAACGCCGTGTTCCACGCGACGGGCGTGCGCGTCCGCGAATTGCCGATCCGGATCGAGAAGCTGCTGGACGCTTCAGCCGTTCCTGCCTGACGCGGCACGCTGCGGCACGGCCAAGCGGCGCACCGCCTCGATGGCTGCATCGGGTTCGAGGCGGTGGCGCTGCGTCGAGGGAGTGTGCGCCAGCGCGACCCGGCCATCCCGCGCGATCACGAAGGTGGATGCCAGCGGCAGGCGCCAATCGCCGGTCCCGTTGATGTGCGGCAGGTCGTGCCCCAGCCGGAGATACAGCGGCCGGATGATCTCCGGCAGGTCGGTCATGACCCCGTAGCGGTCCGACACGGCGCCGCCGGGGTCGGACAGCACCGAGTAGGCCAGCAGGTCGCGCTCCGCCACCATACCGCAGACATCGACGCGCTGCAGGGACACCACCAGCAGGTCGCCCCCGGCGTCGTGCAGCCGCGGCAGCGCGTCCTGCCAGGCGCGGAGCGACAGGGTGCAGAATGGGCACCAGCCGCCACGGACGAACAGCAGCACGACCGGGCCGAGCGCGAGCCGGTCCGCCAGGCTAACCGTGGTGCCGTTCTGATCGAGGAGGGAGAAGCTGGGCGCGATGTCGCCCGGCTGCGGCATTGCCCGGACAGCCTCGGCCGCGGCCATCTCCTGGTCGGCAAGGCACAGCACTTCAAGGTCCGCTGGCGCCATGCGGTTCTGCATGCCCTGGTAGAACCGGTGAAGCTGTTCGCTTAGGGATAGCTGCCCCTCGCCCATCGCTTGCCTCCAATATATTCGTTGCCGCAGAAATGGCTTATGCCGCTGCGTTTGAAAAGCGGCCGACCCCGGTAACATTCATGCACAGGAATTTGAGGCGGTGGACTTGCTGGCTGGCCTACGCACCTTTGTCCGGGTCGCGGAATCCGGATCGTTCTCGGCGGTGGCGCGGGAAATGGGCGCGACGCAGCCCGCCGTGTCCCGGCAGATCAGCGCCTTGGAGCAGCACCTGGATGCGCGGCTGATCCAGCGCACCACCCGCAGCCTGACGCTGACGGAGGACGGGCGCGACCTGTTGGACCATGCGCGCCGGGTGCTGGACTGCGTGGAGGAGGCGGAAACCGCGGTCGGACGACGCCAGGGCGCGCCGAGCGGCCTGATCCGCATCGCGGCGCCCGCGACGTTCGGCCGGCTCTACATCGCGCCGCGCATGCGCCGGCTGCTGGACCGCTACCCCGAGCTGTCCGTCGAGCTGCACATGTCCGACAGCGTCACCGACATGGTCGCGGCGGGGATCGACCTCGCGATACGCGGCGGCATGGTGCAGGAAACAAGCCTGGTGGCCCGGCGCATCGGGTCCTCGGCCCGGGCCGTCGTGGCCTCCGCTGAGTACCTGGAGCGCAACGGCACGCCGGCGCAGCCGTCCGACCTTTCGCGGCACTCCTGTATCGCCTTTCTGCAAAGCGCGACGCCAAACGAGTGGCGGTTCGACGGGCCGGGCGGCGCGGTCGCCGTGGAGATCGCCGGGCGCTTCCGCACCGACAGCACGGAAGCGATGCGGGAAGCGGTGGCGGCCGGGCTCGGCCTGGCGCTCGCCCCCGCCTGGGTGTTCGGCGACGACCTGACGAGCGGCCGGGTGCGCCCCGTGCTGCAGCGTTACCAGGCGGAGCAGGTGTCGATTCACGCGGTGTATCCATCCCGCCGCAACCTGGCGCCGCGGACGCGGGCGGTCATCGACTTCCTGCTGGACGAGTTCCGGCTTGACCCGGCGATCTCGACCTACGGCGAAACCTAAGCAGCCCATACTTCACGGCCCCATACTTCACGACATGGATGTTGTGAGCAGGTGCAGCATTCTGCATGGCTCGCGCGGTCCCAAATCCTGAAGCGTTGGCGGTGTCCTGTCGGAGGCCCGCCACGCAGGATTGAAGGCCCGCCTATCCCGACGGACCTCCTGTTTGGAGGAGATTGACATGAAGACCATCTTGCTTGCCGCCGTTGCTGCGACCGCCCTGGCGTTGCCCGCCCTCGCCGGCGAGGGCAACGGCGAGCCGTTCCCGCTGCATGACACCGGCACGACGACCGCCGCCCGGTCGATGCACACGGACCGCGGCTCGAACGCTTATCCGAACGTCGTGGGCCGTTCGGGTTCGGCGCTCAACCTTTACGCGGCCGGCGTCGTGCCCAGCACGGGGTCGGAGCAACCGGCCCAGACCATGAACTCGCTGCCGCGCGGGTTCGAGCGCGGC